>NZ_JBEOPP010000001.1:0-229225 GCF_040310185.1 Shewanella sp. T24-MNA-CIBAN-0130
GTTAGGCCTGCCGCCAGCGTTCAATCTGAGCCATGATCAAACTCTTCAATTAAAGTTTTTTGAAAACCCCACTCTTACAAGTAAGAACGACGCTTTCGGCTCAATGAATTCTGATTTCATTAATTAGACTCGGAAGAATCTAAATAATGTTTGTACATATTACTATGAACACTCATCGTTGCATTGAGTTGAAATTTTTTGATTGCCAACATTCCGAAGAACAGAAGACAATTTCGAATAACTCAATACCTGTGAATGTCCACACAGATTACTTGATAAATTGTTAAAGAGCGTTGACCGTTTCAGTAGGTCAGGGGTGCGTATTCTACGCATTCCCTTTATGGCGTCAAGTGTTTTTTCAAACTTCTTTTTGCCTGTTATCAACACTACTAAGTAGTTGTTAATAACGCTAACCGGTTTTTGCTTTCGCTGTATGCCGTGTCAGTGGATGCGCATTATAGGCAGCTTGAGATTTAGTGCAAGCGCTTTTGTGTAAAAAAATGACCTTTTTATGATCTTTTATTCATTTCACCACTTAACTACAAGATACCCACTATTTACCCCCAAAGTTATCCACAATTGGTTAATTTATCAGAGAGTTTTAAGATGACAGAAACAAAAAAGGTAGCGAATAATCGCTACCTTTTTTATCTAATATCAATGATGAACTGATAATTAACTGAGTTTACCGTGACATTGTTTGTATTTTTGGCCTGAACCACATGGGCATGGATCGTTACGGCCTATCTTCTCACCTTCACGGATCACCGTTTTAGGCGCTTTTGCTTGTTGTGTATCTTCATTGCCTAATGCTTCAGCTGATGCGTGTTGATAAGCCAGTTCGATCTTTGCTTCTTCGTCACGGCGACGCTGTTCCATTTCGTCTACATCGGACTGAGCTTGCACTTGGACCTTAGATAGAACACTTATCACATCATTTTTCAATGATTCAAGCATTTGTTGGAATAACTCAAAAGATTCACGCTTATATTCTTGCTTTGGATTTTTCTGTGCATAGCCACGTAAATGAATACCTTGACGCAAATGATCCATAGCAGCTAAGTGTTCTTTCCAGAGTCCATCGAGTGTTTGTAGCATTACCGATTTTTCAAATTGACGTAATACCTGTGCACCGACCATTTCTTCTTTAGCTTTATATAAATCAGTCCATGATGTCACGATACGTTCGCGTAAGGTTTCTTCATGCAGATTATCATCTTTATCTAACCATTCTTGTATCGTTAACGC
This sequence comes from Shewanella sp. T24-MNA-CIBAN-0130, assembly GCF_040310185.1. Lineage (NCBI taxonomy): Bacteria > Pseudomonadati > Pseudomonadota > Gammaproteobacteria > Alteromonadales > Shewanellaceae > Shewanella > Shewanella sp. T24-MNA-CIBAN-0130. Next base: position 1,249 of record NZ_JBEOPP010000001.1, read on the forward strand.
TAGACCAAACTCATTACTGAGGCGTTGCTCAAGCCCAGGCACATCCCAGAGCTCTTCGAGTGAACGTGGTGGGATATATTGGTCGATAATAGCGCTGATCACATCTTGTTCGATATTCTGAATCGTTTCTTGAATGCTTTCAGCATCCATTAACTCATTACGCTGTGAATAGACGACTTGACGCTGATCGTTAGCAACATCATCGTATTCCAGTAGTTGCTTACGAATATCGAAGTTACGCGCTTCTACTTTACGCTGGGCATTTTCGATAGCACGCGATACCCAAGGATGTTCAATCGCTTCACCTTCTTCCATCCCTAGTTTTTTCATCATGCCTGAAACACGATCTGAGGCGAAGATACGCATTAAGCTGTCATCCATCGACAAGTAAAAGCGTGAAGAACCGGCATCACCTTGACGACCTGAACGGCCACGTAGCTGATTATCGATACGACGTGATTCATGACGTTCTGTACCAAGAATATGTAAACCGCCAGCTTCGAGTACTTTACCATGCTGAATGTTCCAGTCTGAACGAACCTTAGCAATCTGTTCAGCCGTTGGATTTACTAATTCTTCAATTTCAACTTTCCAGTTACCACCCAGAACAATATCCGTACCACGGCCAGCCATGTTTGTTGCAATGGTTACTGCGCCAATACGCCCGGCTTGAGCAATAATCTCTGCCTCTTTCTCGTGGAATTTGGCATTCAATACACTGTGTGGAATTTTTGCTTCTTTTAGTAATGATGCTAAAACTTCAGATTGTTCAATTGATACGGTACCAACAAGCACTGGCTGACCACGTTCACGACAAGCTTCAATGTCTTTAACAATAGCTGCATATTTCTCTGGCGCGGTGAGATAGACCAGATCAGGCATATCGTTACGCACCATAGGCTGATTGGTCGGTACAACAACAGTATCTAAACCATAGATATGTTGAAATTCAAATGCTTCAGTGTCTGCAGTACCTGTCATACCGGCAAGTTTGTCATACTGTCTAAAGTAGTTTTGGAAAGTAATAGAAGCCAGAGTTTGGTTTTCATTCTGGATTTTAGCGCCTTCTTTGGCTTCGACAGCTTGATGTAAGCCTTCAGACCAGCGACGTCCAGGCATAGTACGACCTGTATGTTCATCGACGATAATGACTTCATCATCTTTGACAATATAATCGATATCTTTTTCAAACAAGGTATGTGCGCGAAGTGCGGCATGAGCATGGTGCAACAAAGAGATATTCGACGCAGAATAGAGTGAATCACCTTCTGCTAACATGCCTTTCTCAATTAAGAGTAGCTCAACTTTTTCTTGCCCACGTTCAGTTAAATAAACCTGCTTACCCTTTTCATCAATTGTGTAATCACCTTCGCCAACATAGTCTTCGGTATCTTCTTTGTCTTGACGGATTAAACTTGGGATTAATAAATTGATTTTAGCGTATAGCTCAGAACTGTCTTCGGCCGCACCAGAAATAATCAACGGTGTACGGGCTTCATCAATTAAAATTGAATCGACTTCATCAATAAGGGCATAGTGCAATGGTCGCTGAACACGTTCTTGGGGAGAAAACGCCATGTTGTCACGAAGGTAGTCAAAACCAAATTCATTATTGGTGCCGTAGGTGATATCGGCAGCATAGGATTCTTTCTTTTCAAATTGGCCTATACCAGAAATGTTAATCCCGACACTTAAGCCTAAAAACTCAAACAGTGGGCGGTTATTTTCAGCATCACGCGTTGCTAAGTAGTCGTTCACAGTAATGATGTGAACACCTTTGCCCGTTATTCCATTAAGGTAGGCTGGCAGGGTTGCCGTCAGGGTTTTACCTTCACCGGTTCGCATTTCAGCAATACGATTGCTGTCTAATACCATGCCACCGAGTAATTGAACATCAAAGGGACGCATTTCAAACACACGCTTTGATGCTTCACGTACAACAGCAAAAGCCTCTGCCATGATATTATCTAACGTTTCACCATTTTCTAGACGGGTACGGAACTCTGCAGTTTTAGCTTTAAGTTCTTCATCAGAAAGTTTTTCGTAATCAGATTCTAATGCATTAATTTGATTAACAATTTTTCCAAGACTTTTCAGGGTGCGGTCGTTGCGACTTCCGAATACTTTTGTCAGTAGTTTGCCTAACATCTTAATCACTTATCTGTTGTAGGTTTGGCTCATTTGAGCGCATTAACCGTTAATATTATTAACTTGCTTTGCGGTAGACGTATTTCTGTGGATCTATTTGTTGTTTACCGCGCAGCACTTCGTAATGCACATGGGGGCCGGTTGAACGGCCTGTGCTTCCCATACTGGCAATTTTATCGCCTTTGGCAACGACGTCACCTACGTTTACTGACAGAGATTTATTATGTCCATACCGAGTGCGAAGACCATTTCCATGATCAATTTCGACTAACTCACCATAGCCAGACATCCTTCCTGACCATGTTACTACGCCTGCAGCAGTCGCAGTAACATCTGTCCCTTCTTTACCGGCGAAATCAATACCTTTATGCATTGTTCGTCGGCCATTAAAAGGGTCATTTCGTAAACCATAGGACGAAGATAACCAACCTTTATCGATTGGCCGCCCTGATATAAAACGCTCTTCATCTATATGGAGATTAGATGCTACTGTTTCAAGTAGTGATAGCTGAACGTTATTATTATCAATTCTAGATGCCAGCTCACTCATTTCATCGATAAGCTGACTTAATTCGACACCATTGCCTATTTCGCTTAAACCGCCGATACCAACTTCTGTAGAGAAATCAAATTGATCATCAAGGAGGTTATTTTGCGCTACTTGTTGCCCCAGGGCTTCAAGACGGGTGATTTTGGCTTGCATCTTGGCCACATGAACAACCAAAGTTGTCAGCTGGGTTTCTGTTGCAGTTTTGAGTTCTACCACTTGTTGCTTTTGCTGTTGGCGCAGTTGTTTATTTTCATCAACTTTCGCTTGTTGGTTAGCAAAACGCTCAGTGCTATATTGATATATTCCTGTGCCTGTGGCCATTAGAATAATAGGTAGGAGTAACCAACGCTTGCTAGGTTGCCAGCGCGTTACACCATTTCGACCTTGGATAAAAACTGTTACACTCATAGCTTCATTCAGCCATCTAATTATCATATGAAAAAGCCCCCTCAAGATCTCAGTAATTTAGTTCATCTGTCTGGGAGACTGCCTGAACTGGCCGAGAAAGCAGAACTACTTAATAATCTGAATCGTTATGTAAAACAGACGTTAAATGGTCCTGTGGCCGAGCAGCTCAAAGTCGCCAATCTCCGCCAGGGTGTTCTTGTTATTGAAACTACATCAGCAGCATGGGCTGCTAGAATAAACTTTCAAAAGCAGAAGCTATTAAAACAGCTTCAAACTGATACGCTTCCGATGCTTACCGGTATTGAGGTGAAAGTCAATCCTGGACTTGCCTTAGCAAAACCACAATCTCAACCTAATCAAAATATGATCAGCACCACTGCTGCAAAACATATTGAAGCATTAGCAGAACATATCGATGGTTCTTTAGGTGAAAAACTAAAACGGCTGGCTGCATTAGCCAGCCGTAATAGGCAATCTTAACCAGTTAAGCGAGTGTTAACGCACCTGGAACCATGAAACTGACAGGTACATCAGCCTCTTTGTCAAAGCTCACTAATTCCCACGCATCTTGCTGAGCAAGTAATGCACGGACAAGTTGGTTGTTTAACGCATGACCAGTTTTATAAGCCGAAAACTCACCGACAATGGCATGGCCAGCAACATATAAGTCACCAAATGCATCGAGAATTTTATGCTTAACGAATTCGTCTTCATAACGCAGACCATCAGGGTTTAATACACGATATTCGTCAAGTACAACGGCATTTTCCATGCTGCCACCCAGTGCAAGATTATTCGCACGTAGATATTCAATATCTCGCATAAAACCAAATGTTCTGGCACGACTAATGTCTTTCACGAACGCTGATGTCGAAAAGTCCATCACCATGTGTTGCTGACTGCGAGCAATTTCTGGGTGAGCAAAGTCAATTTCAAAATCAACTCTAAACCCTTTGAAAGGTTTTAACTCGGCCCATTTATCGCCATCTTCAACACGCACAGGTTTGGTGATTTTTAGATATTTCTTCGCGGCTGCCTGTTCTTTAATACCTGCACTTTGCAGTAAGAACACAAATGGACTTGCACTGCCATCCATAATCGGGATTTCTGGAGCGTCAACTTCGATAATAGCATTATCGATGCCTAAGCCAGCAAGTGCAGCAAACAAATGCTCAATAGTTGATATTCTTATACCGTCATCGTTTACCAGGGCTGTACACATTGTTGTTTCACGAACCATATTGGCCTTTGCTGGTATAGACACAGCTGGGCTAAGATCGGTACGCTTTAGCACAATCCCGGTATTCACAGGTGCAGGCTTAATGCACAGAGTCACTTTGTTGCCAGAATGTAATCCGACACCAGTGCTCTTCACCATTTTTTGAACAGTTCTTTGAAAAATCATTCAGAAGCCCATAAATATCAATATTAAACAAATAGTTGCAATTATAGCCTCAGGCTATCATGCATAACTGGTACAACATCTTACCATAAATTTGGCTTTTCACAAAAAAAACGCCAAACACATAGCAAATTATAAACCTGTTTACAAAATAACCCTTGTCAGCACATCGCGCTCATTAGTCACGCAAAAACATAGCGTTTTATCCGTGTACTAATCAGCTTGTTTACGCAAGAATGCTGGAATATCAAGATAGTCAGCATCTGTGCGCGGTACTGGTTGTGTCTGTGTCTGTGTCTGTGGAACAGCATTACCTTTTGACGCAGCATAACTTTGTTGTGATACAACTTCATCAACAGGTTCTGGACGAGGCTCCATTACAACGGGCTCTGGACGAGCAACAGGCTTAGACACTAATTGAATGTCTGGCTTTTTCTCTGCACCAATACCTGTCGCAACAACGGTTACTCGCAATTCGTCACTCATTTCTGGATCAATAACAGCACCCACAACAACAGTTGCATTCTCAGATGCATAGGCTTTAACGTGATTACCCACAGTTTCAAGCTCTTCAATGGTGATATCCATACCGGCGGTAATGTTCACTAACACACCGCGAGCACCTGCTAAATCGATATCTTCAAGTAATGGGCTGGCAACAGCTGCTTCTGCAGCTTCTTCAGCGCGATCATCACCACGAGCAACACCGGTACCCATCATGGCATTACCCATTTCAGACATAACGGTTTTCACATCGGCGAAATCGACGTTGATAAGACCTGGGCGAGTAATTAGCTCTGCGATGCCTTGAACGGCACCAAGCAATACGTTGTTAGCAGCAGCAAAGGCATCAAGTAGTGATGTGCCACGGCCAAGTACTTTTAATAACTTTTCGTTTGGAATCGTAATTAAAGAGTCAACATGTTTTGCTAATTCTGCAATACCAAGTTCAGCGTAGGCCATACGCTTTTTCCCTTCGAATGGGAAAGGCTTAGTCACTACTGCAACCGTTAGAATACCTTCTTCGCGAGCAATTTCTGCCACGACTGGAGCAGCACCAGTACCGGTACCACCACCCATACCGGCTGCGATAAAGATCATATCAGATCCTTTAATCGCCGCACGAATATTCTCGCGGTCTTCTTCAGCGGCTTGACGACCGACATCTGGGTTTGCACCCGCACCGAGCCCTTTGGTCACGTCGCGACCAAGCTGAATAGTTGAACCCGCACTTGATTTACGCAGTGCTTGTGCATCTGTATTTGTGACGATAAATTCAACACCTTCGATGCTGTGCTTTACCATATGTTCGACAGCATTTCCGCCGCCGCCACCGACGCCGATGACTTTAATCACCGCTTCGTCTGAATGTGTATCCATGATCTCAAACATTGTCTGATCTCCGATTGTCTGCGTTATTAAAATTCACCTTTAAACCAACTTTTGACCCGATTCAAAAAGCTGGTAACCCCTTGTCGCTCAGGTCGTTCGAACTGACGTTCGATAACTCGCCTTGCTCCATAATGAAGCAACCCTATTCCTGTCGAATAAATAGGTTGATCCACATATTCGTATAATCCTTTTACTGGTAGCGGTGATGCGACACGAACTGGCATGCCAAAGGTTGCTTCAGCAATTTCAACGGCACCCGATATCGAGGACGTTCCCCCAGTAAGCACAATCCCTGCTGCAATTTGATCTTCTAAACCGCTATCTTGTAACTGCTTGAGAACAAGCTCAAACAGCTCTTGGTATCTTGGCTCTACCACTTCTGCCAGAGTATGTCGTGACATGCTGCGTGAAGGACGACCACCCACCGATGGCACTTCAATACTGTCTTCACGACTTACCGTTGAACTTCTGGCACTAGCAAACTGCACTTTAATTTGTTCTGCATGGGTTAACGGTGTTCTGAATATCTTGGCGATGTCACTGGTGACTTGATTACCCGCGACAGGGATCACCGCACAATGACGTAATGCGCCGTTGGTATATACAGCAATATCGGTCGTTCCACCACCAATATCGACAATGCAGACACCTAAATCTTTCTCATCATTTGTGAGTACTGAATCCGCTGAGGCAATACCCGAAAACACGAGGTCATCCACTTTTAAGCCACATCGTTCAACACTTTTAGTAATGTTCTTTGCCATGTCATTGGCACACGTCACAATGTGAGCTTTGGCTTCCATACGCATGCCCGACATTCCAATTGGGCTCTTAATCCCGTCTTGAACATCGATAGAATATTCTTGCGGTAGTACATGCAAGATACGACGTTCTGTCGGGATCTTAACCGAGCGCGCAGTATGGATGACATTATCAACGTCTTCTTGAGTCACTTCTTCGTCGTTAATCGACACCATGCCGTTTTCATTTTGGCAGGCAATATGTTTACCCGAAATACTTAAGTACACCGATGACACCTGGCAATCCGCCATTAACTCAGCTTGATCTAACGCTCGTTGTACACTACGTACAATTGAGTCGAGATCATTTACACCGCCTTTATCCATGCCACGAGAAGGATGATTACCTAAACCAATGACACTAATCTCACCATCAGGTAATACTTCGCCAATGATCACTGCGACCTTGGATGTCCCTATATCTAACCCCACGATGAGGTTTCTTTCCTGATTTTTGGTCATTTATTGTCGACTCTCTGTTTTGAATCATCCCAACCTACGGCGAAACCGGTATCGTAACGTAAATCAACGGTCGCAACGGGTTTATTACTTTGCTTCAAAGTAGGATACACATTAATAAAACGTTGTATCCGTGACATTTTATCTTCTCGCCCAAGCTCAATTTCAATTCCATTTGCTAGTACGGCATGCCAGGCATGGCGTGGGCTTAAGCGTAAACTAGCCAACTTAAACTCGTTTATTGTCAATAAATCATCTAACTGCTGATAACTGGTCAAGACTTCTATTTCAGTCCCTTCTGGGCCAGATAACTTGGGTAGAGCATCATGTTCGGGATGCGCTAGCGCATCAAATATCTCACCGTTAATATTGAGCCACGACACTTCATTCCAATGCGCTACAGCTTGTTGCTCTTGCAAGGTGACCTTAAACTTTGCCGGCCATTCTCGTCTCACTGATGCATGATAAACCCAAGGCAAAGCCTCTAATGCTTTTTGTACATCCACGACATCGGCGTTAAAAAAACTACTTTGCATTAATGACTGCAATGCGTTTTTAATTTCGTCATCGGTGGTATAAATTCGCTCGCCTTTAATAGCAACCGCTTCAATTGGCAGTGTATCTGCATCATTTAACAGATCGTGTAGTTGCACACCGCCCCAGACTACGGTGCCAAGCACACTGCATAAAAACACTACACCAGTGCAAAAATACCAATTAACACGAGCCAGTTTATGTTTTAGTTGCCGCCCTTTATCGCTCCACGACACCTTAAATCCGCCTCTGACGTTGTTCTGACATTAGCCGCAAAAGATCGGTCATTATATAGGCCAATTTAGAAGGATTAAAGCCCGATTTTCACACTCAATAATGGGTGAGAAATCAATCACTTTATTGACCTTCTGCAGGCACTTTACAACCCAGATTATTCTGGGCTAATTCTTTCGATAAGCTACCAATATTACCTGCGCCTTGAGTCAGAAATAAATCCCCATGTTGCAATACATCAGATAATACTGACGCAAGTTGATCTGGGCTGGCGATAAAAATAGGGTCTAATTGGCCACGTAGTCGAATTGAACGGCACAATGAGCGCCCATCGGCACCGGGTATTGGCGCTTCACCTGCTGCATAAACATCTAATAACAATAAACAATCTACTTGTGATAATACGTCAACAAAATCTTCATATAGGTCACGGGTACGGCTGTAACGATGCGGTTGATATGCCATCACTAAGCGTTTATCTGGCCAACCTGCTCGCGCCGCTTTAATCGTTGCTAATACTTCACTTGGATGATGGCCGTAGTCGTCTACGAGCATCACACTGCCATTAGGCGTATCGAATTCACCTACATGCTGAAAACGACGGCCTATGCCTTCAAATTTTGCAAGTGCTTCTACAATCGCACTATCATCAATGTCATCTTCACTGGCGACAGCTATCGCGGCTAATGCATTAAGTACGTTATGCTCTCCAGGTAAATTAACCACAAAATCGACATTCTCTTTACCATGGCGCTTAACGGTAAAACTTGATTGGTAGCCATTCTGGGCAAAATTAATCGCCTGAACATCAGCCTCTTCGCTAAAACCATAAGTGACAATTTTACGACCTATTCGCGGCATAATTTCACCAATAACCTCATCGTCAATGCACATAACTGCCACGCCGTAAAAGGGTAAATTATGCAAAAAATCGACAAAAGTGTTTTTCAACTTTTCAAAATCACCACCATAGGTATCCATGTGATCGGCTTCGATATTGGTGATCACACTCACCATTGGCTGCAAATGTAAAAAGCTTGCATCGCTTTCATCGGCTTCGGCAATGAGATAACGACTTGTGCCTAAACGTGCATTAGTACCTGCACTATTGAGCAAACCACCAATCACAAATGTTGGATCTCGTCCAGCTTGACCATAGACACTGGCGATTAGACTGGTTGTCGTGGTTTTACCATGGGTGCCAGCAATCGCAACACCATGACGATAACGCATTAACTCGGCCAGCATCTCTGCACGGCGCACGATCGGAACGCGTAACTCTTTAGCAGCAATAATCTCAGGATTTTGCTGGTTAATGGCAGTCGAAACGACAACCACATCAACCTGTTCAACACTTTGGGCCTGATGGCCAATAATGATTTTTGCGCCTAAACTCGCCAAACGTTCAGTGACTCTATTGATGGCGATATCCGAACCACTGACTTGATAACCTTCGTTCAAAAGTACTTCCGCAATACCCCCCATGCCAGCACCACCGATGCCAACAAAATGAATGCGCTTGATCCGCCTCATTTCAGGGATCATGCTACGAAGCTGTGCGTATCTTTCTGTCTTTGTCATTTCAACCCTTTATCGCAAATGAGGCACAAATATCTGCTACTCGTTGAGTCGCATCTAATACTGCCACGCCTCTTGCTTTGTGACCCATTTGGACCAGTTCTTGTCTATTTTTAGCAAATAACTGCAATTTCTCTGCAAGATTATCTGCATTTAAAATGGTTTGAGGTAATAAAAAACCTGCACCTGCATCAACAAGCACTGATGCATTAACGGTTTGATGATCATCAACCGCATGGGGGTACGGAACTAAAATACTCGGTAAGCCCACTGCAGCAAGTTCTGATACTGTAAGAGCGCCTGAACGGCACACCACTACATCGGCCCAACGATAAGCCGCTTCCATGTCATCAATAAATTCAGCAACATTTACACTGTCTGATTGTCCGAGTTGTTGATAGCTCGCTTTCACAGTGGCGAGGTTATTTTTACCCACTTGGTGCCAAACTGTCAGTGAATGGTGCTTGCTTAAATGAGCAACCACTGCTGGCATGACATCATTCAATACTTTGGCGCCTAAACTGCCACCCACCACCAGTACTCTTAACGCATCAGCTTGTGACGCTTTAATTTGTCCGCCTAACTCTATCAATTCTTGGCGAATTGGATTGCCCACAACCTCCACATTAGCCACGTGGCTGGCAAAGGTATTTGGGAATGCACACAATACCTTTTTGGCAATCTTAGATAACAATTTATTGGTTAATCCTGGAATCGCATTTTGCTCATGCAATACTAAAGGAATACCTGATAATCTCCCTGCCACGCCACCAGGGCCACTGGCAAAACCGCCCATGCCTAAAATCACGTCGGGCTGGAAATCATCAATCACGGCTTTGGCTTGAATGATTGAACGAATAATTTTAAACGGTGCCGCTAATTTGCGAATAAGTCCATTACCACGCACGCCTTTAATATCAATAAACTCAATATCAAATCCATGTTGCGGAACAAGGCGAGCTTCCATCCGCTCAGCAGTACCTAACCAGCGAATTTGCCAACCTTTGTCTGCTAAGTACTTAGCCACCGCAAGTGCTGGGAAAACATGGCCGCCAGTGCCGCCAGCCATAATCAATATCTTAGGAGAGCTACTAATATTACTGTTCATTAACTCGTTCTCCCTTGTACTGCTTGCACCAAACTAACTCGACGTTCATGATCTATCCTAACAAGCAACATCACAGCAGCGGTCATAATCCACAAACTACTGCCACCATAGCTAATAAACGGTAGGGTAAGCCCTTTGGTTGGTAACATACCAATACTGGCTCCCACATTCACTACGGTCTGAAAACATATCCAAATACCCACACCATAGGCGACATAACTTTCAAATGGTCGCTGCATTTTCAAACATAAATTACCTAATCTAATCGCACGAATAGCAATAAAAAATAATGTGGATAACACAATAATAATACCGATAAACCCCAGTTCTTCACCAATCACCGCAAAAATGAAATCAGTATGGGCTTCGGGTAAATACGCTAACTTCTGAATACTGTTACCCAATCCCTGACCAAACCAATCACCGCGGCCATAAGCCATTAATGATTGTGTTAATTGATAACCACTGCCAAATGGATCTTCCCACGGGTCCATAAATGAGGTCACTCGTCGCATACGATAAGGCTCAAATAGCACCAGTAATACGAATGTTGCTACGCCAAGTAAAACCAACACCATAAAGTCAGTAATGCGGGCACCAGCTAAAAACAGCAAGCTTACCGTACACACAAATAGCACCACCACGGTGCCAAGGTCGGGTTGTAATAAAATCAACACGGCGAACAGACCGTAAACCCCAATCGGTTTATAAAAGCCTTTACGGTTTTCACGAAGCTCACCATGGCGACGCACCAAGTAACCCGCCATGTAAACAATAAATACAAACTTGGCTATTTCGGCTACTTGGATCCTAATCGGACCGATAGACAACCAACGACGCGCACCGTTAACAGATGTGCCGATAAACAGCACTGCTATCAATAAGACCAACACGGCGAGCATCAACATGCCGCTATTTTTTTCCCAATAACTGACTTCGAACTTAAGTACCACATACGAAATAATCACGCAGCCCACAAGATAAAGCACATGGCGGTACATAAAATAAAATGGATCGCCAGTCAGTTTGGTCGCTTCAGGCATCGAAGCGGACATTACCATTACAAAGCCAAAACATATCAAGCCGACAATCGCGACTACAAAACTTCGGTCGTACAGCAGCATATCAGGAGCATGCTCATCCGATAATAACGAGGGTAAAGACCAATTAAGACCTCGTTTAAACAAGCTCAGTTGCGGCTCGTTATTCGCCATTGGCTAACAACTCCACACACTGCCTAAAATCATCACCGCGGGCCATAAAGTTCTTGTACATATCTAAACTGGCACACGCAGGAGACAATAGTACTATGTCTCCCGACGACGCTAATTCAGCAGCTTTGGCGACAGCATCGGCCATTGTTGCCACCTGAAGAGTGCCTTTTTTTAATTTGGCTATCTTGGGGCCATCTCGCCCCAAGGTAATCAATTGAGTAATATTACTCAGCGGTTTTGTCAGTGGACGAAAGTCGCTTCCTTTGCCCGCGCCCCCTGCGATCAAGTACAAATCGCCTAAGTGTGAATTAAGCCCCTCAAGTGCGGCAACTGTTGCGCCGACATTAGTGGCTTTGGAGTCATTGATGTACGACACACCTTGTTTAACCGCAATCAGCTCACAACGATGGCTTAAGCCGACAAAGTTTTTGGCCACTTTAATCATGGCCGCTTTACCCACATCACAAGCATCGGCTAATGCCATTGCTGCGACTAAGTTTGCATGGTTGTGGCTACCAATTAAGGTCACATCAATTAAATTAATAATCTCACTGTCACCATGAAAAATTTTGCCATCACTTAATCCCCATGCATCACCCTCTGGCACGTCTAAACCAAAATTATTTTGATTCATCGGCTCAAAAGGATAAGTCAGCTGATCGTCACGGTTGTACATCACAAACCGACTTTGCGGGTATAAACGTAATTTGGCTTCGCGATATGAATTCAAATCGCTGTAACGATCCATATGGTCTTCGCTAATATTAAGGCACGTTGCCGCAATACAATTTAACGAATAAGTCGTTTCCAATTGGAAACTCGACAACTCAAGCACATAAATTTCAGCATCTTGAGCTAATAAATCCAATGCGGGTGTACCAATATTGCCGCCAATCGCAACAGACTTACCCGCAGCGAGCAGCATTTCGTATACTAATGTGGTGACCGTGGATTTACCGTTTGATCCGGTGATGCCGACAACACACGGTTTTTTGTCTGCAATGTGGCGCGCAAATAGCTCAACATCACCGATAACTTCAATGCCCATATCCAATGCAGCACGCACTTCAGGCGTATCAACCGGTACACCTGGACTGATAATAATTTGGCTGGCCTGAACTAAATAGCGACAATCAAACCCACCAGCTAATAATTCAATATCGGCAAACTCTTGTGCCAACGTCTCAGCACCAGGCGGATGACGACGGCTGTCCATCACTAAAGGTTTAATGCCTTTAGTCGCTAAAAAACGCACGACCGAGAGCCCTGTAGCCCCTAAGCCTAAAACAATGTGCGTGTATTGAGTGTGCATAATACTGACCTTTATTAATTGCTTAGCGTAATTTTAGAGTCGCAAGACCCAGTAACACTAAAAACAACGAGATAATCCAGAAGCGCACAATAACCCGCGGCTCTGGCCACCCTTTTAACTCATAGTGATGATGAATAGGCGCCATACGGAAAATACGTTGACCACGTAACTTATACGAGCCCACCTGTAAGATCACCGATACCGTTTCCATCACAAAAACGCCACCCATAATAACCAACAAAATTTCTTGGCGAACTAAAATGGCAATCACACCCAATGCGGCGCCCAATGCTAATGACCCCACATCCCCCATAAACACTTGTGCGGGATAAGTGTTAAACCATAAAAAGCCTAAACCAGCACCGACTATTGCAGTACACACAATCACTAATTCGCCCGCTAAAGGTAAATGAGGAATGTGTAAATAATTGGCAAATTGAGCATGGCCAGATAAGTAAGCAATTAATGCAAAGGCAGCCGCGACCATCACAGTTGGCATAATCGCCAAGCCATCTAAACCATCGGTTAAGTTAACCGCATTACTGGCACCAACTATGGTGAAATACGCTAAAACGATAAACATGATGCCTAATTGAGGCATTATATCTTTAAAAAATGGCACCACTAGTTGGGTTTCGCCGACCATGGTCGATGTACTGTACAAATACACTGCCACCACTAAAGCGGCGATAGACTGAAAAGCATATTTCCAGCGAGCAATCAGACCTTTAGTATCTTTTTTTACCACTTTACGATAATCATCAATAAAGCCAATAAGCCCAAAACTAGCCAATACAAACAAAGTCACTAATACGTAACGGTTGGATAAATCACCCCATAACAACACGCTGATAAAAATACCCGCAAGGATCAATATGCCACCCATTGTCGGCGTACCGCGTTTGCTAAAATGAGACTCTGGGCCATCACTTCGAACCACTTGACCAATTTGCAACATCTGCAAACGATTGATCAAAATAGGTCCCCACCACAAACTAAATACCAACGCGGTTAACAAGCCTAAAATAGCCCGGAACGTTACATATGAAAAAACGTTAAACCCTGAATAAAACTGGGTTAAATACTCGGCTAGATAAACCAGCATTTACACTAACTCCCCACGCCCGTAGGCATCTAATAAACTGTCCACAACTCGCTCCATAGCCGCGCTGCGGGAACCTTTAACTAAAACGGTGATATTACCTGTGATACTTGCTAACTGTTTTTGTAATGCCACAATTAATGCCTCTTGAGCAATAAAGTGTTTACTACCAAATGCTTCACTGGTATTTGCCGATAGCTGGCCGCAACAAAATAACGACTCTATGGTTGCATTTTTAACCTGCAATCCAATACTGGCGTGTAAAGGGGCAGCATTGTCGCCTAATTCGCCTAAATCTCCCAGCACTAAACAACGATATCCATCTCGTTGTTGCAACCAATTAATCGCTGCACTGACCGATGTTGGATTAGCGTTATAACTATCATCAATTAATAACACTCTACCAAGGTCGTGAGGTTGCATTCGGCCCTTTACGGGTTGGAGTAATGCAAAGCCTTGGGCAATTTCAACAAGCGATAGTCCTAAAGCAATACACATAGATGCCGCGGCAAGCGCATTACTCACTTGATGCATACCAGCAAGTGGTAACTGCACCACTTCACGCTGCCCAGCAAAGGTTAATGTAAACTGAGAACAACCATTGGTATCTGTCACTATGTCTGTCGCGGTAACATCGGCATCAACATTTATCTCACGGGAAAAACGCAGTTGTTTTCGCCCAGTGGACCGTTGCAACATAAAATCGGCAAATGTGTCATCAGCATTGATAACTGCGGTGCCATCTTGTGAAAGATGATTAAAAATTTCAGATTTAGCCTGAGCAACACCTTCAAGCGAACCAAACCCCTCAAGGTGAGCATTGCCAATATTATTAACCAATGCGACTCGGGGTTGAACTAATGATGAGGTGTAATCAATTTCGCCACGATGGTTTGCACCAAGCTCAAATACCCCATATTCATCACCTTCAGTTAACCGCAGCAAGGTTAACGGCACGCCAATATCGTTGTTAAAATTACCCGCGGTAAACAACACTTGGTGATGTTGAGATAAAATAGTGGCCAGCATTTCTTTAACGCTGGTTTTGCCGTTTGATCCGGTTAAGGCCACACAAATAGGTGCAACGGTTTGGCGAACTAAAACGCCCATTTCGCCCATAGCTTTTTGGGGATCAGCGACCACAATTTGCGCAATATCTGCTGTAACAGAGTTATCGACTAATAGATGATCAACCAAAAGTGCTACCGCACCATTTTTTACCGCTGTAGCAGCAAAATCATGGCCATCAAAACGCTCGCCTTTTAATGCGATGAACAAACATTGAGCGGCAATATTGCGACTATCTGTACTAACACTGGTGATGACGCTATCTTGACCTGTTAACGTGCCATTAAGGTGCTGCGCTAATGCTAAGAGATTGACACTTATCATAACGTCTCCTGAGACAACTTGAATGCTAAGGCACGTTCATCATAATCAATTCGCTCGCCAGCCACTTCTTGATAGGTTTCATGACCCTTACCCGCAAGCAGCACTATATCGTCAGCTTGTGCCAATGAGACAACATGGGTAATGGCTTGAATACGATCAACCTCGGTGAGTACGTTTTGAGGCTGACTAATACCTTGTAAAATATCATTGATAATGGCTTGTGGATCTTCGCTTCTGGCATTGTCACTCGTGATCATCACTTTATCTGCATATTGCTCAGCGGCTTGTGCCATCAAAGCACGTTTACCTTTGTCACGATCGCCACCGCAACCAAATACACACCATAACGTCCCTTTGCAGTGCAGTTTTAATGCTTTTAAGGCTTGTTCAATGGCATCAGGAGTATGAGCATAATCAACAACCAAAGTAGCTTTATTAACCGATGAAAAGCGTTCCATACGCCCCGCAACAGGGATCAACTGTGGCAGCACGGCTAATATGGATGCCATTGCCATTCCTTGTAGATATAACACCGATATGGCTGCTACAAGATTAGACAAATTAAAGGCACCTAATAGCGGTGAGCTAAGCGTCCCACTTAGCGGGCGCCCACTGTCAATGTCGGTGAAATGCAGTGTCGCCGTCACCCCAGCATCATGGTATTGGATGGCATCACAGTAAAAGTCCGCTGTGGTATTAGCTTGAATGCTGAAGGATTTATTCTTTTGGTTCGCCAGTTCTGTCAACCATTTGGCGCCGACGGTATCATCAAGGTTAATCACACCATGTTGTACACTGGGGAATTGAAATAAGCGTTTTTTAGCTGCGGCGTAGTTATCCATATCACCATGATAATCTAGATGATCACGGCTTAAATTAGTAAAAACAGCTATCTTAAATGGCGCCGCTTCGACGCGTCCTTGGACTAAACCATGGCTTGACACTTCCATCGCACACAGTTCAGCGCCTTGAGCAACAAACTCTCCAAGTTGGCGCATAATAGTCACCGCATCTGCAGTTGTATTGCCGCTATCAACAAGTTGCCCCCACAAACCATTACCTAACGTCCCCATCACAGCGGCTTGATGGCCGAGTAAATGAACAATTTGAGCGATAATTTGGCTAACAGAGGTTTTGCCATTGGTCCCCGTTATTCCAATTAAAGACAACGATTGACTATTAGGTAAATAAAACTGTGCGGCAACGGCCGATAATTGACGGCTTAACTGGGAAAAATACACTAATGGCACAGTATACTGAAGGCGATCGACCCTGCCATGTTCATCAGAATTATCAGTATGAATCAGTATTGCCGCAGCTCCCGCTTGGATCGCTTGAGGAATGAAGACTCGACCATCGACTTTATGACCGGGCAAGGCCACAAATAAACCACCCGCTTTAACATCACGGCTGTCTAGCGTTAATCCATTAATGGATTCGCCGCCAGAATAATGAAACCACGGTGCTAATAGATCATTTAATAACATCATGGTGGACTCCTTGCACAGCGGCCAAGTGAATAGCATCCCTCGGTTCAACATTAAGCATTTGTAAGGCACCAGACATAATTTTAGCAAATGCGGGGCCAGCAACGTCACCACCGTAATATTTGTCACCTTTGGGCTCATTAATCACCACCGAAATGGCCAAACGCGGTTTATGAACCGGCGCAACGCCCGCAAATATAGCCACATAGTCATCGCCATAGCCACCAGCAACGGCTTTACGGCTGGTACCGGTTTTACCGGCTACAGGGTAACCATCAATATGAGCTTTCGTCGCCGTTCCTCCAGCCTCAGTCACACCCACTAACATTTCCATTACGTCGTGAGCAACTTGAGTTGAAATCACTTGTTCACCCTTGGGTGCTTTCCTTAGCTTTAATATCGACACAGGATAAAGAATGCCGCCACTGCCTAGCGTGGCGTACATACGTGCAATTTGTAACGGCGTCGCAGTCAAGCCATACCCGAAAGACAGGGTGGCACGCTCAAAGTCAGACCAGCGATGACGAACATGAATTAACCCAGCACTTTCACCGGTTAAATTAATACCTGAATAATTACCTAACCCCATTGATTGATAAGTGGCTAATAACTGTTGTACAGGTATCGACAACGCCAGTTTACTAATGCCAACGTTACTCGACTTAACCAGAATTTTAGCTAATGACATTTCACCGTAATTATGGGAGTCACGAACTTGACGCCCACCGAGCCGGATCCAACCTGGTGATGTCGATATCAATTCATTCACTTTCACTGTGCCAGCTTCAAGCGCTGCAGCAACAACAAAGGGTTTTATGGTTGAACCAGGTTCAAATGTGTCAGTTAACGCGCGATTACGCATTCGATGTGGCTGTAAATTATCTCTGGCATTGGGATTATATGATGGCGTATTCACCATCGCTAATACTTCGCCAGTATTAACATCAATAACCACCACAGACCCAGAAGTCGCTTGGTATGTTTCAGTCGCACGCTTCAGTTCGCGATAAGCCAATTGCTGAATACGTTGATCAATACTGAGCACTAAATCATTAGAGCTTTCGCCTTCTTGTACTATATCTAACCGCTCAACAACGCTACCATCGCGGGATTTACGGACTTTTTGTTTAGATGGCGTCCCGGTTAACCACGTATTATACGTGTTCTCAATGCCTTCAATACCCACATCGTCAATATTGGTAATGCCAATTAATTGAGCGGCTATTTCACCTGAGGGATAATAACGGCGAGATTCTGGTTTAAGATAAATACCGCCAATTTTAAGCTCCTCAATATAGTCAGCAACCGCTGATGTGACCTGACGTTTGAGGTATACAAAGCGTTTGTCAGGGTTGTTTTTAACTTTATTAACCAGCTCATCAACAGGCTCTTGCAATACATCGGCGAGGGCTTGCCAACGGCGCATATCTTTAAACGCATCTTGATCATAGGCATGTTTGGGATCCGCCCACACCGCTCTCACGGGCACACTGACCGCCAGCATATCGCCATTGCGATCGGTTATTAAGCCTCGCTGAACTTGGTTACTGGTTGTGCGTAACGTGCGCATATCACTTTCGTGACGAAGCCTGTCTGGTTCAATAATTTGAATATAAGCTGCACGTGCAACTAGACTGCAAAATAATAACAATACAAAACCCACCACAACGTATAAACGCCATGGAATAAGTTCGTGATTTAATTTTTGTTTTGCTTGTCTAGCCATATTCCCTATGCTCACTTGACTCGAATCATCACTTCCTCCTTAGGAAGCGGCCGAGTCATATTTAATTCTTTGGTTGCAATCCGAGTCACGCGACTGTGCTCAGATTGCGATTGTTCTTCTAATAATAAATTTCGCCATTCAATATCCAAGCGATCTTGCTCTTGCAGCAACTGATCCCATTGGGTAATCAACTTACGCGTTACATGGCTGGTGTAAACTACGGCTACGCCATTCATCACAACCAATACACTCAACAGCAATATCCACTTGTGGTGCCAAATGTCGTGTAACACAATCTGAGGCAAATTTAATGGTGATTGGCTCACATTACCCTCAGTGGTTAATAATCCAGACGCTCGGCAACTCGTAACACAGAGCTGCGCGCGCGTGGATTTTGCTCTAATTCCGCATCAGAAGGCTTCATCGCCTTACTCATGGCTTTTAATTTACGAGATTTATTAATTTCAGCTTCTGTGATCGGTAAACCATGTGGCACGCTATCACCTTGACTATGACGACGAATAAAACGTTTCACCATACGATCTTCTAGGGAATGGAAACTGATCACTGATAGACGGCCCTGGGGAGCTAACACCGCTAAAGCACCTTCTAACGCTTGATTTATTTGTTCTAATTCGCTATTGATGTAAATACGAATCGCCTGAAACACTCGCGTCGCTGGATGCTTATTACGCTCTTTCTTTTTGGTAATACGCGCGATTAAATCGGCTAAGTCTTTGGTGCGTAAAAAGGGTGTCTTCTCACGATCAGCTGCAATACAACGTGCAATATGGCGCGAATTCTTTTCTTCACCGTAGGTTTTAAATACCCATGCCATATCTTCAATTTCTGCACGCGCTATCCACTGGGCAGCGGTTTGACCTTGACTGTTATCCATACGCATATCGAGCGGGCCGTCACGTAAAAAACTAAAGCCACGTTCCGCATCGTCTAATTGTGGCGACGACACGCCAAGATCAAGCAATACACCATTAATCTGGCCTGTTAATCCAAGCTCATCGACATACTCAGCTAATTGACCAAAGCCACCGTGGACAATTTGGAATCGAGGGTCATCAGCAAACTGCTTAGCAGCCTCGATGGCTTGCGGATCTTTGTCTATCGCAATTAAGCGACCATTTTCACCCAAATGACTCAACACATGACGCGAATGCCCACCACGGCCAAAAGTGCCATCAATGTAGATGCCATCACTTTGGATATTGAGACCATCGACGGTTTCATTTAGTAATACAGATAAATGGGCAAACTCTTGGCTCATTGGATTCTTCTAACCTTTTTGGTCACTACAGTGAAAAGTATGCCAAGCGTTCATTGCTGGCTAAATCTTGGCTTTGAATGAGCGTATTGCCATCATCCATTTGTTGTTGCCAAGCACTCTCTTCCCATAATTCAAATTTATTCAGTAAGCCCACCAGCATGGTTTTCTTTTCTAAACTGGCGAAACTTCGTAATGCCGGCGGGATCACTATGCGTCCGTGGCTGTCTAGTTCGCAATCTTGTGCGTGACCTAGTAATTTTCGTTTAAAGGAGCGCTCAAGTGGATCGGTATCAGAAAGCAATCTTAGCTTTGCTTCAATCTGCTCCCATTCGTGTAGCGGATAAATCAATAAACAAGCGGCTTCAATGTCTACGGTAATAATCACAGTACCGGCATGTTCGACACGCAACGCATCACGGTATCTCGCTGGAATAGCGATCCGCCCTTTAGCATCCATGTTGATTGCACTGGCACCACGAAACACGTTATTGAGTCCTTATTGTTATCATTTGATCCACAATGATCCACTTCTTCCCACAAATGCTAAGTTTAGGGACTCTATGCAAGTTTTGTCAAGGGATGGACAGATATATTAAATCCAGACACCAAGCGGGTTAGCAGCAAATTAATATCAAGCAGGATGAATGACAGAGCCATTTGTAGAAAACAGCTAAAAATCAGGGTAAATGAGTTAAACCAGACACATAACGGTCGTTTTATCGGCAAAAATAAACACGTGATCTTTTTAATTAATCTTATTTTATGCTTCGAATACTCCATCTTTACGTCGTAATCTTGCCCATAAACGCCATTTTAATCACATTAAAGATCAACAAATAGTCGACTGAGTCCACTTTATATCGTTAAAAACCGCCTTATCTTATGCAATGTCTTGCGACTGTATTCAATCTCAGCATTGATCGCCGCGTTATTGAGACGTAAAAGCCTCTTTATTCACCTTGATGTGCATTGTACTGATGAAATGAATAACAATGCTTAAACGACTTGGTATCATTAGCTTATGCTAAAACGCTATCACTCAAGATCACGGTATTTGTCTTCGATATCTTAATGTTGAGCGCAGCATTTTATCAATTTATCTGGCAATCACAGTTAATTATGTTTAATGCCTTAAGGGTCATGCGGTTGTGATGACTCAATGAAAACGGTTAAAGGCAGTGCTCGAAAGTGAATAACGCGGTGATCACACTAAATCTAAATCCAACCAGAAGTTACACCTTCTTTGGTCAGCTAAGATCAAAGCGATGCGTTGTTGACGTCACTCTGTTAGTAACGCTCTGTTAGCATTATTCTGTTAGTGTTAATGCATCATTGAAATAACGCATAACAATAATGAAATGAGCATATTTGCTGATACCCACCACAAGCAAAGGGCCAGTCTAAATGCATCAATCAAGAGTATGAAAATGTCAGCCAAATTATTCTTAACCTAAAAAGATTAAATTTTAACCAACCTGAGTCGATAAACAGTTATGATGATTAACATTAGCGTCATTTCATCGTTACAGGAGAGCAACATGAGTATTGACAGCATTTATGCCATGCTAGCCAGGCCAGTACAGGCTGTGAGTGAACGTAAACGGATTGTTGAACAAGTCAAAAATGCCAGTGCGATTAGTGCTGACAGTCACGAGGCGCCTCAGTCACAATTACCACCAAACATTAGCCATAAAATGCCTATTCAACGGCAGGAAGCACCTCGACAAGATAGACGAGCCAAACCGCGAACGGTTAATGAGAAAAAAAATGTCGGTAACAAAATTAGACTAATGAAAAGTGATAAGCGATTCTCCACTCGTGGAGAAACCGCCAGTCAGCATATTGATATTGAAGTGTAACGCTTGCCTTAGTTAAGCAAGGTTACCATTAGGACTCACTTGAGATACTGCTTGCTTCCAACCATGGTACAACTTTGCACGGATCTCTATATCCATTGTCGAGGTAAATTCCCGCTCGGTAGACAGCATGGTTTGTAATTCATCCGTCGACTTCCACACACCAACGGCCAAGCCCGCTAGAAATGCCGCCCCCATCGCGGTGGTTTCAGTTACAAGGGGACGAATAACTGTTGCCCCAGTAATATCTGCTTGAAATTGCATTAAAAAATCATTTGCCACCGCACCACCATCGACTCGAATTTGTGTCAGTGGTACATTAGAATCTTTACTCATAGCATCAAGCACATCACGTGATTGGTAAGCAATCGCCTCTAACGCCGCACGAATAATATGATTCCGATTGGCGCCACGGGTTAAGCCAATGATGGCACCACGGGCATCGGCATCCCAATAAGGTGCACCTAAGCCCACAAATGCAGGCACTAAGTACACGCCATTGGTGTCACTCACTTTGTCGGCAAAATATTGAGTGTCGCAGGCATCGGTAATAAGACCTAGCTCATCACGCAACCATTGAATCACGGCCCCGCCCATAAATACCGAGCCTTCTAAGGCATAATTCACTTTTGCATCAGTACCAATAGCAATGGTGGTTAATAAACCATGGGTTGACTCGACAGCTTTGACACCGGTATTCATTAACAAAAAACACCCTGTGCCATAAGTATTTTTAGCCATCCCAGGTTCGATACATAATTGGCCAAACAAAGCCGATTGTTGATCACCCGCCATCCCCGCCACAGGAACAGGATTGCCTGCAAGTTCGGTATAACCGTATATTGCGCAAGAAGGTTTCACTTCAGGTAACATTGCCCGAGGTATCGTAAACAAATCGAGTAATTCTTGGTCCCACTGTTGATCGTGAATGTTAAATAACATGGTCCGAGAGGCATTAGTCGGTTCGGTCACATGAACGTTACCTTGTGTTAGCTTCCACACCAACCAAGTGTCAACGGTGCCAAACAATAGATCGCCCGCTTCTGCTTGTTCACGAGCACCGTCAACATTATTCAAAATCCACTCAATTTTTGACGCCGAAAAGTACGGATCAAGTACTAGCCCGGTTTTCTGACGCACCATCTCTTCAGCACCTTGTGCTTTATGATGTTGGCATATTGCTTGGCTGCGGCGGCATTGCCATACAATGGCGTTATATACTGGCTTACCTGTGTGTTTATTCCAGACTATCGTGGTCTCACGTTGATTGCTAATACCAATCGCGGCAACATCATGATGACTTATCCCTTTACGAGTCAGTACTTCAACCAGTACTGAACTTTGTGAAGACCATATCTCCATGGGATCATGCTCTACCCATCCCGCTTGCGGATAATGTTGGGTAAATTCACGCTGAGCCACGGCGACGATATTGGCTTGATGATCAAACACAATGGCACGAGAGCTTGTAGTGCCTTGGTCTAACGCGACAATGTATTTATTGGCAACCATCTGACTTCCTATCTCATGTAGATGTGATCTTTTATGTGGTTTTATTATTCAATTATTTACATAATTGTTTTATCTGAATTTTATAATTTTTTATATCGTTTCTGTACTGACTAATCCAACATTACATCCTAAATCGATATATAAAATCAATGCAAGTAAATGTCCTCTGTTAGCATAAACCCAAACCACTTCAACATGCTCGTGTCAGTACTCCCGTAGGAAAACGAACAAGGCAGTAATTGAAGGTAATGGTGACAGCCTTACCGAGAGCGTCGCTTCGCGACTGATAGGTTCTAGGAACTGGCAAGCTCGCCAGAGGGCGGACTTCGTCCTACTAGATCCTAGCAGCCGCAGGCTCTCTAGCACCTAGAAGCGACCCTAGGCCGCACTATCCGTGAGCGCAGCGTTCGCTTGTTATCCGTTATCAGCTTTCCGTAAGCATAGCGCCCTATTCCTAGCACCTTAAACCTTGTCTCTTCTCGACATGCTATATACTGCATCTAGGGGTCGTTTAGACATAAACCTCATCATGATTTTAGGCTATTTAATGATGTTAGTAGCTTAACTGCATCACGTAAATAGCAGACTAAAAGGCCCCGCAATTGCGAGGCCCTTTGATCAATGATATCCAACGACATCGATTACATTTTATAGTTTAACTGCACGCCTGTTATCCAGACATCACCGGTGGCTTCACCAGTATAGCTAACAGCAGCAAGGCCTAATAGGTCTTGTGTTTCAGTAATAGGCGCATCACCGTGGGTTTTAATATACGTCACCCCTAAATCTACATTCAGATTTTTAGTCAATTGATAGCCTGTACCAACGCTGAACCATAAACGGTCAGAATCAGGGATTGTGGTGGTGCGATCTTGATCGTCAACTGCGGTTTTATCTAATGCCATACCTGCACGTAATGTCCACTGATCATTAAGGGTATAGGTAGTACCGAGCGCATAACGCCAGTTATCATTAAAGTTCTCTTCTTTTACTATGTTTGACGTTAAGTCACCGACAGGCTTAACATCTCCAGGGAAATACGCCACTAGTTGCTCAAACACATTCCATTCAGTCCAGTTTACGCTGGCATGCATTGCCCAATTTTCAGTTAACTGATGATAAGAAGCAAGTTCGGCAAAGGCAGGTAACTCAACCGGTAAATAACCTTCAATTTCGATATCTTGACCACCAGTATAAACCACGCCATCAACATGACCGTCGAGTTTAAGGTCGACGCTACTGTGGTAAGCCAAACCAATGCGGTTAGCGGAGTTAATTTGCCAGCTCGCGCCCGCTTTCCAACCATAGCCAACATCATCACCTTCCATTGACTTTAGATTCGTCCCACCCGCGGGTAAACGTGCGCTAATGCTTGCGGGTAAACTCGTTTTAATCGTATCAATCCAACCTGGCGCAGTAGCACCCACTTCACCTTCGCCGTACACCACACGAAGGCCAGCGCCTACGGTAAATGCATCATCAAGACGGTAGGCAACATTCGGGTTAAATTCGACTGTCGTAATTGAAGTTTTACTGCCAAAAATAGCCGCCGCATCCGCCACTGGAATATTGGTTTCTAAACCATAATTTGAATTGACGGCTAAACCCCAAGTCCATTGGTCATTCAACTGGTTTGAATAGTAAAAGTTTGGCACGAGTGCATTATCAGCAACATCGTAGTCATCTGCACCGATCACTAATGGCTCTGAGCCTAATAGTGGTGAAGAAATGCCAACATCACCCATCACATCCACATTTGGCATGACATAGATGCCGCCTGATGACACCTGGCGGCCTTCGAGATAAGCCAGCATCGCAGGATTACGCGCTTGAGTTGACGCATTATCTGCAATGGCGGCTTCACCAGCAAATGCACGGCCTAAACCTGTCGCTGAATATTCTGCAAGTTGGAAACCTGCCGCATTCACTTGAGTCGTTGCCCCAAATACAATGGCGCTAATCGCCAGTGTTAACACTGTTTTTTTCATTATAATTCTCTGTGTTTAGATTCAAACTGCATAAATCGGCTTATATAGAGTTAAAGCTCGACTTAAATGAAGCTGTCAGTGTACTGATCCAAAAAAGCATTGCAACAGCCGCAAGGGACTGAACAAGAAGTGAGTGATTCAATTTTAAATTGTGATCGTGATCAAACTTTTGATTTAATGATGTAAAAGACAACCCGAAAAACAGGGTAACGGTAAATCTAATGGACCTCACCTTACCAATAGTTAATTTTTTGCATTAATAAACAGTATCTTAAATAAAAACTATCGTATAACAATAAGCTTAAATGGTTAAAAATATTGGCCTAAAATAAGCCTAGCTTGTTTTTGTGTACAAAATGGTTACATAAAAGTTTTTACAATTAAAAACAAAAAAAACCTCTTCATGACAAGATGAAGAGGTTTTAATTCATTGTTTACACAATATTAACGACACACTAAACACTCAGTGATAGCCGATTATGCATACCAATCGGGTATATGAGCTTCATAGTCACTGATCTGTTGCTCAAATGACAATGTCAATCCGATAGCATCCAGACCATTGAGTAATTTATGCCTTGCAGACTCAACCATGGCAAAATCAAACACACAACCAGAGGGTGATGTGACCGTTAGCGCATGTAAATCTACTGTAATCTGCGCTCCTTCTTGGGCTGCCACTTCATCCATCAATTGTTGTACTTCAGCAGAGGTTAGCGTTACCGGTAGAAAGCCATTATTTATCGAGTTGCCGTAAAATATGTCCGCAAACGTCGGGGCAATGATGACCCTAAGACCAAAATCAGCTAATGCCCAAGGTGCATGTTCACGTGATGACCCACAACCAAAGTTTTCTTGCGCTAATAAAATAGAAGCACCTTGGTAACGAGGCTGATTGAGCACGAACTCAGGATTAGGCTGATCACCCGCATCATCTAAATAACGCCAATCATGGAACAAGTGCACCCCAAAACCGTCACGAGTCACTTTTGACAAGAACTGCTTAGGAATGATTTGATCAGTGTCAACATTGGCGCTGTTAATGGCTACCGCTAAACCGGTATGTGCTGTAAAAGCTTGCATAAAATATCCTTGTTTAGCTGATTAATAAGGTTGACGAATATCAACAAAGTGGCCCGCAACTGCTGCAGCTGCAGCCATAGCAGGGCTAACCAAATGGGTACGACTGCCACGACCTTGACGACCTTCGAAATTACGATTGCTGGTTGATGCACAGCGATCACCCGCGTCTAAACGGTCATCATTCATTGCCAAGCACATCGAACAACCTGGTAAACGCCATTCAAAACCGGCTTCAATAAAAATCTTATCTAAGCCTTCAGCTTCTGCTTGCCGTTTGACTGGGCCCGATCCCGGCACCACAATCGCCACCACGCCGTCAGCCACTTTACGATTTTTAGCCTGCGCAGCAGCAGAACGTAAATCTTCAATGCGCGAGTTAGTACAAGAACCAATAAACACTTTATTAATGCTAATGTCGGTCATTTTAGTACCCGGCGTAAGGCCGATATACTCTAACGCTTTGACCATACTCGTCCGATTGGTAATATTGGTTTCTTGTTCAGGATTAGGCACCACACCGTCAATAGCCACCACTTGACCAGGGTTAGTACCCCAGGTTAACTGCGGCGCTATATCGTTTGCGTCAAATACCACTTCAGCATCAAATACCGCATCAGCATCGGTCTTCAATTGTGACCATGTGGCAACCGCTTGCTCCCACAGCGCATCTTTAGGAGCAAACTCACGGCCTTTAAGATAGTTAAATGTGGTCTCATCAGGCGCGACCATACCGGCTTTGGCACCCATTTCGATGGCCATGTTGCACAAGGTCATTCGTCCTTCCATGGTTAATGCCTCAATGGCATCACCACAAAACTCAACCACATAACCTGTGCCGCCATCCATACCTAATTTACCAATAATGGCTAATACGATATCTTTTGCTGTTACGCCATCGGTCACTTGGCCGCGAACATCAATCTTCATGGTTTTGGCTTTTAACTGGCGTAGGGTCTGGGTGGCCAATACGTGCTCAACTTCTGAGGTGCCAATACCAAACGCCAATGCACCAAATGCACCATGGGTCGCGGTGTGCGAATCACCACACACAATAACGGATCCCGGTAGAGTAATCCCCAATTCAGGCCCCATTACATGGACAATACCTTGATTAGGATGATGAATATCATACAAACGCACGCCAAACTCTTTACAGTTTTGCGCCAGGGTTTCAACTTGAGTGCGGGCCATAGGGCTCAGTGCATCTAAACTGGCACTGCGGGTCGAGGTATTATGATCCATGGTGGCAAAGGTTTTGTGTGGTGCACGTAGTGTGCGTCCAGCCACTTTTAAGCCACTAAATGCTTGAGGTGATGTCACCTCATGCACTAAATGCCGGTCAACATACACGACGGGGGCTTCGCCTTCAGGAGAGGCGACAATGTGTGCATCCCACACTTTTTCATATAAGGTTTTACCCATAACTTGAGCCATTACACACCTTCCTTTATCGCTTGGGCAATAAAATCGCCCATTTGTGCGGTCGACTTTGCTTCACTACGTTTATCTGCTGCCATAAGTTCGCCGGTTAAATAACCACTGGCGAGTGCTTTTGTCACCGCGCGTTCAATGGCATTAGCGGCGTCTTCTTGCTTTAAGCTATGACGTAACATCAGTGCGGCAGATAAAATCTGCGCCACCGGATTAGCGATACCTTGACCAGCAATATCGGGGGCACTGCCGCCGGCCGGTTCAAATAAACCAAAGCCTTTACTGTTCATGCTTGCCGAAGACAATAGCCCCATAGAGCCGGTTAACATGGCAATTTCATCGGATAAAATATCACCAAATAAATTAGAACATAACATCACGTCAAACTCATCTGGACGACGCAATAGCTGCATAGTCGCATTATCGATGTAGATGTGTTCTAAGGTGACATCAGGGAAGTCTTTAGCCACTTCTTCTACCACTTGACGCCATAGCACTGAACAAGCCAGCACATTGGCTTTATCTACAGAAGTGACTTTGTTTTTACGTCCTCGCGCAGCTTCAAAAGCAATACGAGCAATGCGGCTAATTTCGCGGCGACTATAACGCATAGTGTCGAAGGCTTCTTCGTCGTCACCTTCACCTTGACGCCCTTTTGGCTTACCAAAGTAAATACCGCCGGTTAACTCACGTACGCACAACACATCAAAACCACGAGCTGAAATATCGCTGCGCAGTGGTGACATATGCTCTAAGCCGTCATGTAATTTGGCTGGGCGTAAATTACAAAATAGCTCAAAGTGACCACGTAACGGTAATAATGCGCCACGTTCCGGTTGATCATTGGGTGGTAAATGTTCCCACTTGGGGCCACCAACGCTGCCAAATAAAATGGCATCGGCAGCTTCACAGCCTGTTAATGTTGCATCAGGTAATGGACAACCATGGTTATCAATCGCAATGCCGCCAACATCATATTCGGTATAGTTAATATCTAATCCAAAACGCGCTTCTACCGCACTCAGCACTTTACGCGCTTCTGCCATCACTTCAGGACCGATACCATCACCCGACAAAACTGCTATTTGATAACTCATACGCCACCTAACTCCCTATTTTTATGGATCTGTTGTTTAAAATCAGCAACCTTGTCTGCGCGGTACACTAAATTCATCACATGAACTAACGCTTGGGCTGACGCCTCAACCACATCGGTGGCTAATCCGACACCGTGGAACGTCTGCTCGTTGTATTTCGCGGTAATATCAACCTGCCCTAGGGCGTTTTGGCCTTCACCTTTGGCACTTAATTTATAGTTGGTAATATTGATTTGACGACCGGTTGCCCGTGCAATGGCATTATAAGCGGCATCGACAGGTCCATTACCTGTCGATGCTTCGGTAAGATCTTTGCCATCTACCGCAATACGCACCGTCGCGGTTGCCACACTTTCAGTCGAATCTGAATGCACCATCATATGTTGTAGTTGATATTTATCATCATCTTGAGCTTGCGACTCCACGAACACTAACGCTTCTAAGTCGTAATCAAATACCTGACCTTTCTTATCTGCCAAGGTTAAAAACTGCTCGTAAAGGCTGTCCATATCATAATCGCTTGGCTGGTAACCCATTTCTTCCATGCGATGCTTAATCACATGGCGACCAGAGCGTGAAGTCATGTTCATATTATTACGATTCAAACCAATGCTTTCTGGGGTCATGATCTCATAGGTATTTTTGGCTTTTAGCATACCATCTTGATGGATACCCGATGAATGAGAAAATGCATTAGTCCCCACGATGGCCTTATTAGCTTGAATAGGCATATTACATAGTTGACTGACCAACGACGACGTACGATGTATTTCTTTGGCGTTAATACCACACTCTACATCAAGCAAATCTTTGCGTGTTGCAAGGATCATGGCAATTTCTTCTAACGAACAGTTACCGGCTCGTTCACCAATGCCATTAATAGTACATTCTACTTGGCGAGCGCCCATCTCTACTGCAGCAATCGAATTAGCAACCGACAAACCTAAATCATCATGGCAATGAACCGAAATCACCGCTTGGTCGATATTTGGCACTCGATTAAATAAGGTTTTAATAATGCCAGCAAACTCGCTTGGCACAGTATAGCCAACAGTGTCTGGAATATTAATGGTACGGGCACCGGCTTTAATTGCCGCCTCTACCATACGACACAAATTGTCGATTGGCGTGCGGCCAGCATCTTCACAGGAAAACTCAACGTCATCCGTA
This sequence comes from Shewanella sp. T24-MNA-CIBAN-0130, assembly GCF_040310185.1. Taxonomy (NCBI): domain Bacteria; kingdom Pseudomonadati; phylum Pseudomonadota; class Gammaproteobacteria; order Alteromonadales; family Shewanellaceae; genus Shewanella; species Shewanella sp. T24-MNA-CIBAN-0130. The sequence continues at coordinate 31,514 of NZ_JBEOPP010000001.1, forward strand.
AAACGTCTGGCGTACTTAACCGCGTTAACGGCCATCTCTAACACATCGTCAAAAGAGCGCTTTAATTTACTTTCAACATGAATGGTCGAGGTTGAAATAAAAGTATGGATCCGAAATTGATCGGCTACCGATAAGGCTTGGGCTGCGGCATCAATGTCCTTTTCAAGTGCACGGGATAACGCGCACACTCGGCTATTTTTAATGGTTTTGGCAATGGTTTGCACCGATTTAAAATCACCAGGAGAAGACACCGGGAAACCCACTTCCATTACATCAACGCCTAAACGTTCCAGCGCCAAGGCAATTTGTAGTTTTTCTTTAACGGTTAAACTCGCTGCCAGTGCTTGCTCGCCATCACGTAGCGTAGTATCAAAAATTATAACTCTATTGGACATCGAATTTCTCCATCGACCATCATGTATCTATTTACCCAACTGCAAACAGCACAATTGGTACATTTCAAAAGGGCTAGAAACAAAAAACCCCGCGACTGTTAGCGCGGGGTTTGTGTATGCTTAATGAATTATTTTGCATGTAACACAAAGGATTCCGCGCAGGGTATGCGAGAGAGGAGAAGGAGTCCGAGTAAAAACAATTGTGTGTTCATGGCGTTAATATTCACTTTTAATAACTAAATATGCTAAATGTGCTAAATGTGTGATGCAAAAAATATGTCTATACCTAATATGTAACTCGACCAGCCTTCTGTGTCAACCCTAATTTAACCATCGTGAAAAAGATGATAGTGTACTAGTGCCTCATTACAGTTAACCAACAACGTGATCAGCCAATATTGATTCGCTTTCAATTAATGAACTTACCTCTCAAAGTACAAATAAACATCAACCTAAGTGGCTGCATCAATTATATTTTTATGTATCTCAATATAAATAATCGTATACTGCTACCACCCCATGTTAAGTAGATATATGACGATGATGTTGTCGAAAAAGAGTATTGAATATAACTTTAGTCGCATTTTTGCTTTAATCTTTGGCATCACACTATATTTAGCGACTACGGTAGTTTTTGCTCAACCAGCGCAACGTTTATTACTCTCCGGCGATATCATTGCCCAAACTCAACAACTGAGCGCTCGTGAACAGCTCGATGTGATCAACAGTATCAATTCTCAACGATCTACAGACGCAAAATCACTGATTGATTCACTTGAGCAACAACATGCTCAACAACCATTAGCCAATATCGATGCGCTACGATTAACGCTGTTACGTTGTGTTAATTTATTGGAATTTGGTGAGTTCAATCAGGCTATCACCTTGGCAAAACAAGGGGAAATAAAGGCCAGACAATTTAAGTACGACACAGCTCGTCCCTACTTCATGCAATGCCAAGCCGCAGCACATCAAAGCCTTGGCAATACACTACAAGAACAACAACTCACCGAAGAAGCGCTACGCTTGGCAAAGCGTTACTCTGAAAAGCAAGCGATTGTAAATAGCCTTTTTTTAAACAGTAGCCAAAACACCAGCCTAGAAAACTACAATCAATCGATTGAGGATTTACGCTTAGCATTAGCTATTTTTGATGAGGCTCAAGCACAGTTCCAGGATTGGTATTTGGTCCCTAAATCCTATTTACTCTCTGAAATTACTAATGTATTTTTCTCCATGGGCGATCTTGAAGAAGCATTACACTTTGCAGAACTCGCTTATAATGACCCATCTACCTTCGGTAAACTTAACTTTGCATTTGCGATTAACTTAGCCCGAATTAATATGGCACAAAAAGATAAAGCGCAAGTGTTGTATTATCTTAACAAGGCAAAAACTGAAAATAGTAAAAATACATCGGAAAAAGACTTTGCAATCGGTAATGCCTTACTGGCCAGTATTCATTTATACGTTGGTGATTATGACATCGCCGAGCAACTCGCCCACTCAAGCATCAGCCTTTTAACAAAATACCAAGAACCTATTTATGTGATGCGCATTAAGCGAACATTAGCCAAAGTGTATTTTGCACAACACAAAGACACCCTCGCCTTGTCGCTATTAAATGAGATTATTGAACAAGCTACTGAACTAAAACAATTTTATGACTTAGAAGAATTTAATCAAATAATCAGCCAATACTACGCTGAACAAAATCAATTCGAGTCGGCTTATCAATTTCAAATGCAGCGTTTTGATGCTGCTAAACAAGCAGCGGCCAAGTTAAACAATGCCCACTTTATGCAGTATAAAGCCAGAATAGCAGCACAAAGGGAAGTCAGTACAGCACCCGAAAAATCTACCAGCAACATTAATCAAAATTTGACCATTACGGCTTTAATCATTTTGTTACTGTCCGTTGGATTAGTGCTGTTTTTGGCCCGAAGACCACAACGCCTCAATGCTGATACTCAAGAAGAAAACCAGCAGCAACGTATTGATCATATGCTGAGCAATGCCAAACAAGGGCAGTATCAACTGAGTCTATTACTGATTAATATCAATCATATTAATCTCGAGGATATACCGTTTATGATCCCACGACTCAAACTCACACTGAGAGAACAAGACCAATTATTTCGTCACAACACTGACGAACTCATTATTATCCTGCCACACACCTCGTCAATGGGAGCGGCGAGAGTCGTAACCCAAATAGAACGAGTACTCAGCGAATGGAAAACGGGGATCAAAGTAAATATTGGTATGGCGAGTTTACAACAACTTGACAACTTTGACGTGCTAGTAAAAAAAGCCGTTATAAATCAATTAAACAAAATAAAACTTCAAGAGACTCCGCCTAATGATGAACATTAAATGACTAACTTTTGGTCAGATAATCAGAGATTTCATCTAAAAAATCTCCGCCAAATCGGTCAAGTTTAATCTGCCCAACCCCGTTTACCGCGAGCATCTCTCCAGGACTTGTGGGCAGCATGACACACATTTCAACCAAGGTAGCATCGTTAAAGACTAAATAAGGTGGAATGTCATTCTTTTCAGCCAGTTCACGGCGCAGTAATTTTAAACGCGCAAATAATTTACGATCATATTGCTGCGGCCCACGCGCACTGGGCTTACGTTTAACATTGATTAATTGAATTCTGGGTTCCGCTAACTTTAACGATAGCTCAGCCTTTAACACCGGCCTCGCGGCAGGATTAAGCTTAATCGCAGATCCCCGAGTAATATCCTGACTCATCAAACCTAAGTGAATTAACTGGCGGATAACACTGAGCCAAAACTCTGTTGATTTATCTTTACCAATGCCCCATGTCGATAACTTATCATGGCCTCTATCAACGATATTAGCCGCTTTAGACCCGCGTAATACTTCAATAACATGGTGGATACCAAAACGTTGCTGCAAACGATAAATACAAGAAAGCACTTTTTGTGCATCTTCAGTACCATCATATCGTTTAGGTGGGTCAAGACAGATATCACAGTTACCACAAGGCTTAGAAGCCACTTCATCAAAGTAGTTTAATAGCACTTGGCGACGACAAGTCTGCGCTTCAGCAAAGGCTGCCATGGTATGCAATTTATGAAATTCGACTTGCTGTTGAGGACCCGGTTCAGATTGCTCAATCAAATGTCTGACTCGGCCTATGTCAGCAGGGTCAAACAACATATAAGCTTCAGCGTCTAAACCATCACGACCAGCTCGGCCTGTTTCTTGGTAATAAGCTTCAATGCTTTTGGGAATATCGTAATGCACCACAAAGCGCACGTTAGACTTGTTGATCCCCATGCCAAAAGCCACGGTTGCCACCACAATATCGATTTGATCTTTTAGAAATTTATCTTGAACGTTGCCTCGATCTTGCTGGCTCAATCCAGCGTGATACGCTTGGGCATTAAACCCCTGTAGGCGTAAACGCTCAGCCACCTCATCAACTCGTCGCCGGCTGCTGCAATACACAATACCACTGGTGCCGTTTTGCACCGTTAAAAACTGACGCAGCTGATTCGCCGCATTCAGTTTTTCAGCCACGGTATAACGAATATTGGGGCGATCGAAACTCGACAGCAAAGTATAAGGTGTTACCCCTAAACGTTCGCAAATGCTTAAACGCGTGGCGTGATCTGCCGTCGCGGTTAATGCCATTAAAGGTAGGTAAGGAAAATATTCTTTTAATTGACCTAATGCAGCATATTCAGGTCTAAAATCATGGCCCCATTGACTAATGCAGTGCGCTTCATCGACGGCAAACATTGAAATATCAACTGATTGCAGACGCTCAATAAAGTCAGGACGTAACAAACGCTCTGGCGACACATACAACAGCTTAATCTCGCCGGCATGAAGCTTGCGCAACACCTCAGCACTTTGTTCGCGCGGTAAAGATGAATTGAGATAAGCTGCCGATACCCCGCTTTGCAATAAACTGTCGACTTGGTCCTTCATCAACGAAATTAATGGCGACACGACCACAGTAACGCCAGGCAACACAATAGCAGGCAATTGATAGCACATACTTTTGCCGCCACCAGTAGGCATAATCACTAAGGTATCTTGGCCTTGTAAACTTTGCTCAATGACTTCTCGCTGCCCTTCACGAAAGGCGCGATAACCAAACACTTGCTGCAAGCTTGCAGCAAGTACATCTTGCTCTGTCGTCAACACATCTGAGGACGCAATATTGGCCGAAATCGGAGTATCCATTACACTACATCATCATTCAAGGGGCACTCATTTTAAAGCACTCAGCCACAGATGTCTTGAACCAAAACACCTTTACGATGTTTTCACCCAAGATAGAAGATTGAGTCAATGTCACTTTAGGGTTAGATTAAATACTCTTTAGCAGTAAGCCGCCCCTATAAACAACAAGCATAATAATTATAAAACAGACAAGGATTGCTCATGACCACCGCTATTCAAACTCAAGTATTACAAAAAGTTGCACAAATATTCGATCAACAAGTTCCGTTTCACAACCTGCTCGGATTAGACATAAAACATTACGACATCAATGGGGTTGAAGTGGTAATAAAAATGAAGCCTGAGCTTATTGGTAATATTCATCAAAACATTTTACATGGTGGTGTCACAGCAACCTTACTCGATGTTGTCGGCGGGCTCACGGTATTTGCTGGGCTAGTTGCCAGTAAAGAAAATTGGACAATAGAGGAATTACAACAACGTTTAACCACCTTAAGCACTATCGATATGCGCGTCGACTTTCTTCGTCCGGGTCGCGGTGAAGTCTTCACTGGCACAGGCAGTGTTATCCGAGCGGGTAATCGCGTATCAGTTTGTCGGATGGAGTTACATAATGAACAAGGGGTCCACATCGCCTTCGGCACAGGGACTTATATGGTGGGATAAGCTAAACGCGCTGCCATTTAAAGCTGACAACCGGTTTATAAAAGAATTCGCTTAATCACTTGTGTCATCCAAAATGGCGACCTACAATCGCCATCTATTATTGTTCTTCCCACTGTTGACTCACTATGCCTGATTTAGAATACCGTAAAGGGGTTTTACTGGCCGTTTGCGCTTACACCATTTGGGGTGTCGCACCGCTGTATTTTAAACTTTTACATAACGTCCCCGCGACAGAAATATTAATGCACCGTGTGATTTGGTCATTTATTTTTATGATCATCATGATGCAGTTTATCGGTGGTTTTGATCGTCTGCGCCTTATTCTCAAACAACCTAAACAACTTGCGGTACTGTTTGTCACCTCGGTGCTAATTGCAGCAAATTGGCTGATTTTTATTTGGGCCGTCAACAACGACCATATGCTCGATGCCAGTCTAGGTTACTTTATTAACCCGCTGTTTAACGTATTGCTTGGGATGGTATTTTTAGGTGAGCGTCTACGTAAATTGCAATGGGTTGCGGTAGGTTTAGCCAGTACCGGAGTGCTGGTACAATTAATTTCTTTTGGCTCTATTCCACTGTTGTCATTAGCCTTGGCGGCCAGTTTTGGTTTTTATGGTTTATTACGTAAAAAAGTTAATATCGATGCTAAATCAGGATTATTGGTCGAAACGGCCATTTTATTACCTATTGCCTTAGGGTATTTACTCATCACCTTAGACAGTTCGACAACGAGCATGCTAACCAACACTCTCGACCTCAATTTACTGTTAGTCGCTGCCGGTATTATCACAACGATTCCGTTACTATGTTTTGCAGGTTCCGCTGTCAGAATTCCATTTTCGATTTTAGGTTTTTTCCAATATATTGGCCCCAGTATCATGTTCATCTTGGCGGTAAAACTCTTTAATGAACCGTTTGATATTGAAAAAGGCATTACCTTTGGCTTTATTTGGGGCGCGTTAGTTATCTTTGTTGGCGACATGATATTGCAACGTCAACGACGTAACGCCTTAGCCAAAGCGTCAGCTTGATAATTCAACATTGGTTAGTTTAAGCCACTAAAATAATTGATAATTGATAATTGACTCACAAAAATGCCAGATTACTTTATTCAGTAATCCGGCATTTTTTATGTGTTAACTGTCTTGTTACTTCTACAAATCTAACGCAAGAATTTTTGAGCGACGTTGATAGTTATACAGCTGCTTTTTCATATTCGGGAGCACATCGACATCGACAATATTAAAGCCATGCTCTAAAAACCAATGAATACTCCGAGTTGTCAGTGCAAATAAACGCGAATAACCACGAACACGGGCCTGACCAATAATATTATTTAGCAGTAAACTACCTCGGTCAGCATCACGATAATCGGGGTGCACCACCAGACACGCAAACTCACCCGCATTGTCTTCTTCAAATGGATACAATGCTGCACAGCCAATAACCAAATTGTCACGTTCAACCAACATAAACTGCTCGATTTCCATTTCAAGTTGCTCACGAGAGCGGCGCACCAAAATACCTTGCTCTTCCAAAGGCCGAATAAGATTTAAAATACCGCCGATATCGCTAATGGTTGCCCGGCGTAAACGTTCGGCGCTTTGGGTCACAATTTGAGTACCAATACCTTCGCGTGAAAATAATTCTTGTAATAATGCGCCATCTTCTAAATAGCTCACCAAATGACAACGTGGCACGCCTCGGCGACACGCTTCAACGCTGGCTTTTAAGAAAGCCATCGTCCCCACAGAAGCATGCGTATCTGTAGACATCGTCTTAAGCATTTCTTCAACTTCGTCTGGCATCAGTTCAGCAATCACGTCGCCATTTTCATCCAAAATACCGTGACCATTACTAAAACCAATAATCTTATCAGCCTTTAGCTTTATCGCGACTTGGGTCGCGACTTCTTCTGCCGTAAGGTTAAAACTTTCACCGGTAACTGAAGCCGCAATCGGTCCCATCAAGACTATGCCATTATTGTCTAATTGACGACGAAGACCCAACGCATCAATACGGCGAACCTTACCACTCAAACAGAAATCAACACCGTCTTCGATGCCTAACGGTTGCGCAATCACAAAATTGCCACTAACAAGGTTAATTTGGGCATTTTGCATTGGCGTGTTGCCTAAACACATCGACAACCTTGCGGTGATATCAAATTGAGTCGCTCCCGCAACCTGTTTGATAATTTTAAGGGTTTCATCATCAGTAATGCGTATACCGTTATGATAGGCGGGTTCAATTCCAGCAGCCTTCAACCCCTCATCAATCTGTGGCCTGGCCCCGTAAACTAATACCACCTCTATTCCAAGTGAGTGCAACATAGCCACATCATTTAAAATACCGCGAAACTGCGGATGTGCTAAAGCCTCGCCACCGAGCATGACGACAAAAGTTTTACCTCTATGTGCATTAACATAAGGAGCAGAATGACGAAATCCATCAACCAGTTCAGTGGTTCTCACAGGCAAATTCACCTCAGGATAAGTTTGATATTCATTAATAGTTATGACAAAGAACATCACATGATTTTTTATTACGTTAAAAGGAATGGTATTGCATTTTAATTCACTTTTAAAGCATTTTATTTCACTTTTAATAAAATATAGTGTGTCACTTTAGTGTGAAAAAATCATGACAGCCAAAAAGTTAACTCATTTTAGCCGCTAATAGCCCTTTACGCATTTTTTATATCGATTGGGTTACATTTTTACATCAAAATATTAACGAAATAGCAGGTTACCAATGTTGAGGACCCAATCAAAATAGAATGATTTTATGATGAGCACATTAGATCAACGCTGTAAATTAGCACAACTTGGGATAATAAACGCTTATCAAACATTTTTGTGGCCAGTCTAAGGTGTTATTCAGTATAGACTATTTTTAAACGGCCATAAAAAAAGCCCCTATTAAGGGGCTTTTTTAAGAATCAAAAATCAATTACTTGATTTTAGCTTCTTTGTACATAACGTGCTGACGAATGACTGGATCAAATTTCTTGATTTCCATTTTTTCAGGCATGTTACGCTTGTTCTTTTCAGTAGTGTAGAAGTGACCAGTTTTAGCACTAGATACTAATTTGATCTTCTCACGATTACCTTTAGATTTAGCCATTTTCTATTATACCTTCTCGCCACTGGCACGAAGTTCAGCAACAACTACTTCAATACCTTTTTTGTCGATAATACGAATACCTTTAGTAGATACACGTAATTGCACGAAACGCTTTTCTTCTTCTAACCAAAAACGATGGTTTTGTAGGTTAGGTAAAAAACGACGACGAGTCGAATTTTTTGCGTGCGAACGGTTGTTACCAACCATTGGCTTCTTGCCAGTTACTTGGCATACTCTTGACATGTCAATCTTCTCCAAAACAATTTTTTAACGCTCGAGCATTAATGTGCCTCGTATGGCCGTCGCCCGAGGCACAAAGAGGGCGCATTTTATACACGATTGACCATATAAGATCAAGCAGTGTTTATACTATCCACCCTCGCTCAGCAAAGGAGACTATCTCCTGATCACCTACAACCATATGATCTAACAAAGAAACATCTATGGTTGCCAATGCATTTTTTATTCGCTCAGTTATTCGCCGATCAGCCTGACTTGGCTCTGCGATGCCAGACGGGTGATTGTGACACACTATTACTGCCGCTGCTTTTTTCTCCAAAACAAGGCTTACAACCTCGCGAGGATAAACAGAAGCGGAATCGATGGTGCCACGAAATAATTCTACAAATTGAATGACTCTATGTTGGGTATCCAACAATAGTAAGGCGAACACTTCATAGGATCGGTCGCCTAATTGTCTCATTAAATAGTCCCGAGTTAAATCAGGATTTGTCAAAATTTGCCCTCTTTGTAGATTTTCATGGGCAATTCGCTTAGAAATCTCGGCCGCGGCCTGTAATTGAGCGTATTTTACCGGTCCAACGCCAGCTAATTTACACACTTGGCTTTTCGATGCACTCAGCAAACTGCGCAAACCACCAAACTGACTGATCATCTCTCGGGCTAAATCCACCGCATTTTGCCCCGCCAGACCATTACGCAATAACACCGCAAGCAATTCTGCATCAGACAAATGTCCAGCGCCTTTGAGCAGTAACTTGTCTCGAGGTCCTTCTCCTTGAGGCCAATCTTTAATTCCCATGAATGTCCCTTATATTCAATGTGGCGATTTAATTGCACGCATTAACTCGACGCTATACCCGATGACCACACCCACAACGGCTGGTTATCTTTTTCAACAACAGAGTTCGAATTAATGACTACAGTATGGTTGATATTTTTGAGATTGGATCTGCGCCACTTGTCATAGGTTTGTGATATTGTTAGCCGTAATTAGATTTGAGTCGGATAATGTGCATCATGCTGACAAATAAAAAAGTATTACTCGGAATTGGTGGCGGCATTGCCGCCTATAAAAGCGCGGACCTTATTCGCCGTTTAAAAGAGCGTGGCGCGGATGTGCGAGTCATTATGACTCAAAGCGCCATGGCGTTTATCACCCCGTTAACCATACAAGCGCTTTCTGGCAACCCAGTGGCCTCTGACTTGCTTGATCCCGCAGCAGAAGCGGCTATGGGTCATATCGAACTCGCTCGTTGGGCTGAGGTGGTATTAATTGCTCCAGCAACAGCAAACATAATCGCGCGGATCAATGCCGGTATGGCTAATGACTTATTAACCACAACCTGCTTAGCCACCAGTGCGCCTGTCATTGTATGCCCAGCGATGAATCAACAGATGTACCAAAATATTGCCACCCAAGAGAACATGGCCAATTTAGTCCGTAAAGGCCTGATAATTTGGCACCCAGCATCGGGTAGCCAAGCCTGCGGTGAAGTCGGCCCCGGCAGAATGCAAGAGCCCGTGGTGATGGCAGAACAACTGGTACAATTTTTTGGTCCTAAAACACTTCAAGGTCATCAACTACTCATTACTGCCGGGCCAACGCGCGAAGCGATAGACCCTGTGCGTTATATTTCCAACCACAGCTCAGGGAAAATGGGTTTTGCCTTAGCCCAAGCCGCAGCAGAAATGGGCGCCAGCGTAACATTAGTGTCTGGTCCAGTTAACTTGGCAACCCCAGCAGGTGTGACTCGTATTAACGTTGATTCTGCACAGCAAATGCTTAACGCAGTGATGGAACAGGTTGAGCAGCATGATATTTTTATCGGCTGCGCCGCAGTAGCGGATTATCGAATTGCCGATATAGCAGAGCAGAAAATCAAAAAATCAGCCGACAAAATGCAGCTTGCACTAGTACGTAATCCTGATATCTTAGCCACGGTTGCCGAGCACACACCTCGACCTTTTACTGTCGGTTTTGCAGCAGAAACTAACGATGTGGAGCAATACGCTCGCGGTAAATTACAACGCAAAAAGCTCGATATGATTGCCGCTAACGATGTTTCTATTCAAGGCTTAGGCTTTAATGCCGATAGCAATGCACTACAGGTATTTTGGCAACACGGCAGCCAACAACTACCAGCAACAGACAAACTAACACTGGCGCGCCAATTACTCTCATTAATAGAAAAACAATTAAAAAAATCATGAAAACACCCATTGAACTAAAAATTCTCGACTCGCGTATTGGCAGTGAATTTCCATTGCCAGCCTACGCAACTCCCGGTAGCGCAGGCATGGACTTACGTGCCATGACCGACACCACTATGGTGATTGAACCTGGCCAAACGGTATTAATTCCAACGGGTATTGCCATTCATGTGGCCGACCCAAGCCTTGCCGCGGTTATCTTGCCACGCTCAGGTATGGGTCATAAACATGGCATCGTTTTGGGTAATTTAGTGGGCTTAATTGACTCCGATTACCAAGGACCATTAATGGTGTCATGTTGGAACCGAAGTGATAAACCATTCACGCTCGAAATAGGCGATCGTTTAGCCCAATTGATGTTTGTACCCGTGGTACAGGCAACATTTACCTTAGTGGATGAGTTTAATCGCTCAGATCGTGGAGAAGGCGGATTTGGTCACTCAGGAACCAAATAATCTTTTCTAGTAGTCACTGAGCCAAGGAACAGATAATGGCTGAAAGCCCTAAAATGAATCGTCGTGAGCATATTTTACAATGCTTAGCAAAAATGCTCGAAAGCAGCCCAGGCCAACGTATTACCACAGCTAAACTTGCTGCCGAAGTCGGTGTATCAGAAGCGGCACTGTATCGTCATTTCCCCAGTAAAGCGCGAATGTTCGAAGGCTTAATCGAGTTTATTGAAGACGCTATTTTGTCACGCCTCAATATCATCATGGACGAAGAAAAAGACACCATGGCCCGCTGCCAATTGGTACTGCAGCTGTTATTGGTGTTTTCTGAACGTAATCCTGGTATTTCACGCGTATTAAATGGCGATGCTCTGCTGGGTGAAAACGAACGTTTACGTAGCCGAATCGATGTGCTATTTGCCAAAATTGAAACCCAAATAAAACAAATTCTGCGCGAAAAAACTTTACGCGAAGGCGTAGGCTTTAACCTCGACGAAGCCGTTCTCGCCAACCTATTACTGGCCTTTGTAGAAGGGCGTATTTCACAGTTTGTTCGCAGCGAATTTAAACAAAAACCAACGCTCCACTTTGATGAGCAATGGACCTTTATTCAGCAGCAATTATTAAGAAGTTAATATCGCATAGATAAAGGATCTAGTTCGGTCCTTTTTCGGCCAATGCTACTGACTCTTCCTTTACCCTTAAACCGTATCAAATCGAATATTTATACCACATAAAAACAAAGTAAGAACGAAGTAAGATCGAATGATTAAACAAGGATGTCTCATGATTTTCACCAAATACCTAACCATTATGTTACTTGTCTGTGGTGGCCTATTCACCCATGCATTTGCTGCAGAAAGTCTTTCCACTGCACAGCTATTTAGCCGAGGGGCTGAATTTAGCAATGTAAAAATATCTCCAACAGGCGAATATATTAGTGCAATAACCAAGCACAATGGCAAAGACAAACTACTGATATTAAATGCTAAAACAAAACAAATACATCACGCGATATTTTTCCCTAGCAATGCCCAAGTGGGTGATTACGCTTGGGTAAATAATGAACGAATCGTCTTGCAAAAAGAATACTTAAAAGGTTGGAGTGACGTACCGCTGTATTATGGTGAGCTAATGGCTGTTAATGCCGATGGATCAAGAGCAACTTACCTTTTTGGTTTTAATAGCGGCGAGCAACAAACTGGCTCACATCTGAAAAAAAATACCCCGATAAGAGCAACTGCTTTTATTTTAGATCCCCTCCCCGATGACGACCGCTATATGCTCGTCAATGCAATCCCATGGAATGAGTCTAATTCTTTAAACTATGAATTATCACAAACTGTATACCGTGTAAATTTATACAAAGGGTTCCGCAGAAAAGTCACCACTTCGCCTATAGGTTACTCTCGATTTTTAACCGATCATGATGGTGAAGTACGCTTTGTTGTAGGCGAAGATGAAAACAACATAACAAAAGTATTTTATCGTCAAGACCGCGAATGGCTTAACACCGATAAGCTCAAACTCAATTTAGATGATTTCTACCCAATATCTTTTGCCGAAAATAAAAACAGTATTTATGCAGCTGCTCGGGTAAAAGGCGAAACCTTAGGGATTTATGAAATCAATCTAGAAACAGGTGAAAAAACACAAATTATTAAAGATGACAAAAGTGATCCCAGTAATTACTGGATAAACCAAACGACCAAAAAACTCTATGCAGTTGAATTTGAAAATGGTTATCCGTCTTACGCTTTCGTCAATCCAGAAGACAGTCATTCAAAATTGCTAAAACAGTTGCTCGCATCATTACCTGGCCATCAAGTTCGTATCGTTAGCGAAACTCGTCATTCAGAAAAACTCATCGTGGTGGCATTTAACGATCGGAATCCTGGTGATTATTATATATTTGATACCGAGGCGCTCACACTCCAACACTTAGCCTCTGCCAAGAAATGGCTCGACCCAGCGCGAATGTCAGAAGTGAAGCCAATTAGTTTTACCAGCCGAGACGGTAAAATAATTAACGGTTATTTAACATTACCTTATGGTAAAGAAGCGACAAACCTCCCTCTTGTGGTCAACCCCCATGGTGGTCCGCATGGAATAAGAGATGAATGGGGATTTAATACTCAAAACCAAATGCTAGCAAATCAAGGGATGGCGGTATTACAAGTCAATTTCCGTGGTTCAGGTGGTTTTGGACAAAATTTTGAACAAGCTGGATTCCAAAAATGGGGTTCAGAAGTACAATATGACATTCTCGACGCCACTCATTACGTCATTGAGCAAGGTTATGTAGATAAAAACCGTATCTGTATTTCTGGTGGTAGTTTTGGGGGTTATAGTGCATTGCAAAGCGCAATACTTGAACCAGATCTGTTCAAATGCGCTATCGGTTTTGCAGGGATTTATAATTTAGAGTTAATGTTCGATGAAGGAGATATTGCAAGTAGTGCTTCGGGAACTAGTTACCTTAAAAATGTTTTAGGTCAAAATAGTGAAGTACTAAGAGCGATGTCTCCCTCAGAGAATGTAGATAAGCTTAAAGCAAACTTGCTTCTAGTACATGGCGGTGACGATGAACGAGCGCCCATTGAACAGCTAGAATCATTAGAAAAAGCCCTTAAAGCACGTGATTATCCCTATGAAAAACTGGTGATGGATGATGAAGGCCATGGTTTCTACAATGATGACAATCGTGCCCAATATTATGAAAAAATGCTTCTATTCCTTAAAAAGAACCTAAACATTAAATCGTAATGAGCTAATAAATATTATTTCAACAAGCCGAGACTCAGTTAACGGGGGGGTCGGCTTTTTTGTGCCTGTTTTATGACTTTCAAGCAAATTCTACTGCGCAAAGAGGCCAATAAAATGGGTATTAACATAAATTAAAAGTCGTAATATACGTTCATATTCTACCTCATTTCAATGAATAAATAGTGAGTACGTATTGCTCTGATCACTTGAATTAAATACAATACCGTTACACTTTTAACATTTATTACACGGATTGTAGTCATGCTGCGTATTTTATATCTCACTTGCTGTTTGCTTATTCTTTTTACCTCTCACACTTTTGCTAGTCCTCAGATCAAAAATTTTAGTGCTGATTCCGAATTCTCTGAAGTCAAAATATCACCCGATGGTAAACACCTTGGCGTTATTTTAATTGAAGCTGAAAAGCGCACCCTATTAATCCTAAACCTTGAAACCATGAAGCCGACTAATGCAGTCAAATTTAGTGGTGATGAAGAAGTTGGTAGTTACTATTGGGTGAATAATGAGCGGATTGTATTACAAAAACTCTATAAGCACGCACAACGTGAGGTTTCTGATTATTACGGGGAGTTACTGGCGGTAAATTATGACGGCAGCAAATCTAAGTACCTGTTCGGTTATAATGGCGGTTCCTCAACTGGCACAAGCATTTCCAGTAATGAAACTATCCGAGCAAGCGCATTTGTCTTAGACACGTTAAAAGATGATGATAAATATATCTATGTTATGGCATATCCTTGGAATGGCCTTAACTATTCTTACACCCTTGTATACCGCGTCAATGTCTATTCCGGTAAACGCAAACGCCTTACCACGTCACCTATCGCCAATGCAGGTTTCCTGGTTGATAATAAAGAAGACGTTCGCTTTAGCTTTGCACGAGATAACAAAAACGATGATCAGCTCTTCTACTATGAAAATGGTGAATGGGTTGATGCTGAAAGAATTAAAGGCGGACTAACGGATTTCTACCCTATTTCGTTCACCGAAGACAACAAATCAATTTATGCTATTGCACATGGTGAAGGCGCTACTCAGGCGATTTATGAAGTAGAACTTGCAACGGCGAAACATAAAAAAATCATCCAACATGATGTTGTTGACCCATTTATAACTTGGATTAGCGAACAAACAAACTCACTCTACGCGGTAGAGTTTGAAAACGGTTACCCAGAATACCAATTTGTCGATACCGAAAGTGCTAAAGCCAAAGCATTGCAGCAGCTTATGGCAGCAATTCCTGATCATCGTATTCGTATCGTAAGCGAAACCATCGACGGTAACACACTCATCGTTGCGGCAATGAATGATAAAAATTCGGGTGACTACTATCTGTTTGATCGTAAAAAACTCAAACTCAAATTCCTGTTTGCTGGAAATGCAGCACTTGACCCAAGCGAGATGTCCGAAGTACGCCCCATCAGTTTCACAAATCGTGACGGTGTAACGATCCATGGTTATTTAACCCTTCCAAGTGGCATTAAAGATCATAAAAATATGCCACTTGTAGTTAACCCTCATGGTGGCCCGCACGGTCCACGCGACTTATGGGTATTTAATCCAGAAAATCAATTACTCGCACAAAATGGAATAGCGGTATTACAAGTTAACTTCCGAGGTTCAGGTGGATACGGTAAAGCGTTTGAGGAGTCAGGCTACCTCGCATGGGGAAGTAAAATTCAATATGACATTATCGACGCAACTCAATATGTTATTGACCAAGGTTATGTAGATAAAGATAGAGTGTGTATTTCTGGTGGTAGTTTTGGCGGATATTCAGCACTAATCAGCCCGATGTTAGCACCCGATATGTTCAAATGCGCCATTGGTGTTGCCGGAGTATACGACTTAGAACAAATGTATAACACAGGCGATATTCCAGACTCTTATGGTGGGGAAGCATTTTTAAAAGAAGTGCTCGGTACAAATACCCAACAACTACAGACAATGTCGCCAACCCACAATGTCAGCAAGCTCAAGGCCAAAGTGTTATTAATTCATGGTGAAGAAGATGAACGTGCACCCATAGAGCAATTTGAAGCAATGGAAAAAGCCTTAAATCAAGCCAATTACCCATTCCAAAAAGAAATCTGGGAAAAAGAAGGTCATGGCTTCTACAATGCCGAAAATCGCGCTAAATATTATGAAATAATGCTTAAATTCATCAAAGAGAATCTAAACGTTAAATAGTCATAGCCAAAGCGTTTACACCTCAAAAAGCCGATACCCGACTAAAAGGGTCGGCTTTTTTATCGTCTACAGTGTTAATTTGCAACGAATCACGTTATTCTCCATTCCCCTTATGGCATAAGCGTCCTAAGGCTTTTTAAGATATACTTATCGCAGTATGACAGGGTTGTTGGAGGATATATGGCACTAAGTGAAGCCGCAATAAAAGTACAAGCCGCGCTGAAAGATCGTGGGCTAGAAACACCTATGTTGCCAAAAACCTCGACGCCAGAACAACGTAAGATAAAAATTGAGCATCATATGAGAGAGATCCTGACATTAATGTCACTGGATTTATCAGATGACAGCTTAGTCGATACCCCTCGGCGTATTGCAAAAATGTATGTCGATGAAATATTCTCAGGCCTAGATTATGAAAACTTCCCCAAGATCACTGTTATCGAAAATAAAATGGGTGTCGATGAAATGGTGCGGGTGCAAGACATCAGTCTGACCAGTACCTGCGAGCATCACCTAGTGACCATTGATGGATTAGCCACAGTAGCCTACTTACCCCGCAGCAAAATTATTGGCTTATCGAAAATTAATCGTATCGTACGATTTTTTTCCCAACGCCCACAAGTGCAAGAGCGCTTAACCCAGCAAGTGTTAGTGGCACTGCAAACCCTACTTGAAACCAAAGACGTGGCGGTAAAAATGGATGCAGTACATTACTGCGTTAAATCACGTGGCGTGATGGATTCAACCAGCTCAACGACCACCACGGCATTGGGAGGCGTGTTTAAATCAAACCCTGCGACACGTGCCGAGTTTTTACATCTGGTAAAATAGGCTATGACTCAGTGTTATTGCCAATAAAAAAACGCAGCCGACTAACGCAGCCATCTAAGGCTGCGTTGTTGTTTAGGATGATTAATAGAAAAGATTAACAGAAAAGATTAAATCCCGTATTGCTCACGATAAGCGCTAACGGATGCTAACTCAGCTTCCATGCCCGGCTTTTCAGACAAGTAACAGATTAAATCAGCCAGCTTAATAATCGACACAATTTGGCAGCCAAAGTCGCGCTCAACTTCTTGGATAGCCGACAACTCACCCTGGCCTTTTTCTTGACGATCTAATGCAATCAATACACCGGCAAGCTGGGCATTATGGGCATTAATAATCTCCATCGACTCACGAATAGCGGTACCTGCAGTGATCACATCATCCACCAGCATCACTTTGCCTTTGAGCTCGCTGCCCACCAAACTGCCACCTTCGCCGTGGGTTTTGGCTTCTTTGCGGTTGAAGCAATAGGGAATGTCCACATCGTGATGATCGCACAAGGCAACGGCGGTGGTGGTCGCAATCGGAATACCTTTGTACGCAGGGCCAAATAACAAATCGAACTCAATACCCGAGTCCATTAACGCCGCGGCATAAAAACGGCCTAAACGTGCCAAGTCTTTACCCGTATTAAACAGTCCAGCATTAAAGAAGTACGGGCTAGTACGGCCAGATTTAAGGGTAAACTCACCAAAACGTAACACTTGGCGGGCTAAAGCAAACTCAATAAATTCGCGTTGATAGGCTTTCACGGTTAGTCCTCTATGATCAATTTTCAGGCTAAAAAAAAGGACCGTAATCGGTCCTCATTTTTCAACTGCATATTAACTTAATGCGGCTTTTTGCACATCGACAATTTCGCGAATACTGTTTTTAGCTAACACTAACAACTCAAGCAACTCTTCATGGCTGAATGGTTCGCCTTCTGCGGTACCTTGAATTTCAATAATTTTACCGGTTTCGGTCATCACTACGTTCATATCAGTTTCTGCAGCGCTGTCTTCAATGTATTCTAAATCACTGATCGTTTCGCCTTTATAAATACCCACGCTCACAGCGGCAATTAAAAACTTAAGCGGGTTAGCTTTAATAATACCTTTGCCACGCGCCCAGTTAAGCGCATCAACCAATGCCACACACGCACCCGTAATGGCAGCAGTACGCGTACCACCATCAGCTTGAATAACATCACAATCGATAACGATGGTGTTTTCACCCAATAATTTCATATCAACCGCAGCACGTAATGCGCGGCCGATTAAACGTTGGATCTCTTGAGTACGGCCAGATTGCTTACCACGAGCGGCTTCACGGTCCATACGGCTATGAGTTGAACGCGGTAACATACCGTATTCAGCTGTTACCCAACCTTGACCCTGACCTTTAAGAAAACGCGGCACGCCTTCGGTAAAGCTGGCGGTACATAACACTTTTGTGTCGCCAAATTCGACTAAAACAGAGCCTTCAGCATGTGCAGTAAAAGAACGCGTAATAGTGATCGGGCGAGTTTGAGCAGGTGTACGGTTACTTGGGCGCATGAAAAGTCCTGTAGTCGATTTTAGATCATATTTGAGGGCGTATTATAGAGCTTCATGCCGTTAGATACTATGCCAAGCCAAAAATCTATCGACTAATCCTTTAACCTAGTCACCTAAAACGGCTATAATCAACTCACATTCGCGTAATAATATAACAGGACATTTCATGATCCAAAGCATGACAGCCTACGCTCGTATCGAGCACAAAGCACAATGGGGTACCGCCTCATGGGAAATCCGCTCAGTCAACCAGCGCTACTTAGAAACCTACCTGCGCCTACCTGAGCAGTTTCGCAGCTTTGAACCTGTCTTACGCGATCGTCTACGTAAACGCCTCAACCGCGGCAAAGTAGAAGTTAATTTACGTTATGAACTCGTCGACAGCAGCAATAATGAATTGCAACTTAATCAAGATTTAGCCAAGCAATTGCTTAACGCTGCCAATTGGTTAAAGCAAGAAGCCGGACAAGGCGAACTTAGCCTAACTGACGTATTGCGCTGGCCTGGAGTTCTCTCCGCAGCGGAACAAGATATGGACAGCATGGGTGCCGAGCTAATGACCGCGTTTGACAGCGCTGTCGATCAGTTTATCGAAGCCCGCGGCCGCGAAGGCGAAGCCATTAAAGACATGCTACTGACCCGCTTAGACGGCGTAATGAAGCAAGTGACGATTGTGCGTGAACACATGCCAACCGTGATGCAGTACCAACGCGAAAAACTCACTAATCGCTTAGCAGACATCGTCGGCGAATTAGACTCTACCCGTGTAGAACAGGAAATGGTGTTATTGGCGCAAAAACAAGATGTCGCCGAAGAAATGGACCGTCTTGAAGCTCACGTCACCGAAGCCCGCCGTATCCTCAAAAAAGGTGGCAGCGAAGGCCGTCGTTTAGATTTTATGATGCAAGAGTTTAATCGCGAATCAAATACCTTAGCCTCAAAATCAATCAGCGCAGAAATCACTTCTGCCGCAGTAGAGTTAAAAGTATTGATTGAGCAAATGCGCGAGCAGATCCAAAACGTCGAATAAGCTTTCACCCTGCTCCCAAACGCTAAAAAATCCGTAATGACTTCTGTTATTAGGGATTTTTTGCTTTTACCGTTTGGTGTGTGACGGTTTGCTATTGAGTGAAAAAGGGAGACTAAAGTAGTGACTAAATTGATTAGTTACCACTTTTAAAAAACGCTAGTTCCCCATTTGAACTTAAGCTAATAAATATCAATGCCTATTATGTATAAATGTGCTAGAGCCCAAAGCACATCAGGCATTGAGCATTATAGTTAGGCCAATTCGCCCCATTTATTAGACAAGAAGATCGCCATCAACTACCCTCATATATGCCATTAAAGTAAACAGTATCTCGTTAAGCGCTGCTATTAATGGCAATGAAAAGATAACAAAGCAGGGGGCCGGAAAATGAAAAATATTTTTGTTTTTGCTGCGGACGAATTCAACCTTTCCCTAATGCGTTCGCTCGATTCTGCCCATGAATATTGTTTTCATGAGCTTTATCAATATTCAGAGGTAAAAACAGGAAAAGAATTTCCGGTCAAAACCTTGTATGAAGGCGCTCTAGCGCGACTCAAAAGCTATCCTGGCTCCGTAGATGCCATTGTCGGCTATTTGGATTTTCCCGTTAGCACCATGCTCCCTCTATTGTGTCAATCTTTAGGCTTGCCCTCTCCCAGCTTTGAAGCCGTACTCAAATGCGAGCATAAATACTGGAGCCGGTTGGAGCAGCGCCGCGTGATCCCAGAATATATCCCCGATTTTTGCGTAGTGGATCCTTTTAAAGAAGATTATAAGCAGCAAATCACCCTCGATTACCCTTTCTGGCTTAAGCCGGTAAAAGCAGTTTTATCACACCTCGGGTTTATGGTGCGCAATGGAAGTGAACTCGACATGGCGATTACGGAGATCCGCAAAAAAATCTACTGCTTTGCCAAACCCTTCAACTACTTACTCCAATTTGCCGACCTGCCAGATGAAATTGCCGCTATTGATGGCTATCACTGCATCGCCGAAGGCATCATATCCGATGGCCAGCAATGCACCCTTGAAGGCTATGTTTTTGATGGCAAACTGTGTGTCTATGGGGCCGTTGACTCAATACGTGAAGGTGAGCATGATTCCAGCTTTTCTCGCTATCAGTATCCATCATCGATCCCACAGCCTGTTCAAGACAAAATGATCGCCGTCACCGAGCGCTTCCTTACCGCTATCGATTTTGATAATGGCCCATTTAATATCGAGTATTACTGGGACAAGGAGAGTGACCATATCTGGTTGCTGGAGATCAATACTCGTATTTCCAAGTCCCATTCGCCATTATTCCGCAACGTCGATGGCATGTCACATCACCAGGTCATGCTGGCTTTGGCCTTAGGAAAACAGCCTGTCTTTCCCTATCGTAAAGGCTTATATCAATATTCGGCCAAGTTTATGTGGCGCACACATGCAGATGCAATGGTTAACAAGGTACCCACAGAGCAAGAAGTACAGGCAATTACCCAGCGCATTGCGGGTACTGATATCGAGCTGCATGTCTGCAAGGGAATGCGTTTGTCTGAGCTTAATTATCAAGACAGTTACAGCTACGAGTTAGCGACCGTGTTTATCGGCGCTGATAGCGAGCAAGAACTGTTGCACAAATACCGTGATGTGCAACAAGCGTTACCGCTGGAACTTGTGCCACTGCTTTAAATGATCTGCATGATAACCATAAGGAGGAAATATGACGGTTGCCAAGCACTGCGCCTACAAAATCCGCCATATCGAACATTGCTGGATCCCGATGGCCGACGGCATTCGTCTTTCTGCCCGCATCTGGATGCCAGAAGGTGCTGAAACAGAGCCAGTGCCAGCTATTTTCGAGTTTATTCCTTATCGTAAACGTGATGGCGTCAGATTGCGCGACGAAACCATGCATCCATATTTTGCCGGACACGGCTATGCCTGTATCCGTGTGGATATCCGTGGAAGCGGCGACTCAGAAGGTGTGCTGACGGACGAATATCTGCAGCAAGAACTCGACGATGGAGTCACAGTTATTGAGTGGCTAGATAAACAACCATGGTGCGACGGTAATATTGGCATGTATGGGATCTCATGGGGGGGATTCAACGGCCTGCAAATTGCGGCAATGCAACTGCCGCAACTTAAGGCTATCGTTAGCGTGTGCTCTACCGATGATCGCTATGCCGATGATGTGCACTATATGGGAGGTTGCCTGCTCGGTGATAATCTTTCTTGGGCCTCGACGATGTTTGCCTACAACTCCTTACCGCCGGATCCGCAAATTGTCGGTAGCAAGTGGCGCGACATGTGGTTTGAACGCCTTAAAGGCAGTGGCTTATGGCTCAATACCTGGCTTAATCATCAACACCGTGACGAGTACTGGCAGCATGGCTCGATTTGCGAAGATTTTTCTAAAGTGCAGATCCCGGTCATGGCAGTCAGCGGCTGGGCCGATGGCTACAGTAATGCAGTTTTTCGCCTGCTCACCAACTTGCCCGGCCCGAGGCAAGGATTGATTGGCCCCTGGAGTCATAAATATCCGCATATTGGCGTGCCCGGCCCGGCGATCGGTTTTTTGCAGGAGTGCCTACGCTGGTGGGATAAATGGTTGAAGGGGATTGAGACCGGCATTATGGACGAGCCCATGCTGCGGGCATGGATGCTTGACAGTATGCCTCCGTCAACGTCTTACCATCAACGCTACGGCCGCTGGGTTAGTGAACCATCTTGGCCGACACCCAATATTGGCACGCTTGTCTTCAAGCTTGATCGATATCGTCTAGTAGACGAATTCGCAGACGTTGCAGAGGAAGAGCTGTGTTTGCAATCACCCTTGAGTAACGGTCTGTTTGCCGGTAAATGGTGTTCATATAGCACCACGCCGGATCTCCCCCATGATCAGCGTGAAGAAGAAGGTGGCGCGTTAGTTTTCACAAGTCAGCCTTTGGACACTGCACTTGAGATCATGGGGGCTGCGGTGATTGAGTTAGAATTATCGGCCAGCAAGCCAGTGGCAATGATCGCTGTGCGTCTATCGGATGTGCATCCTGATAACAAGAGCTCAAGGGTAACATACGGCCTGCTGAACCTGACCCATAGGGATAGCCATACTAATCCGACACCGCTGCAACCAGACAAGCGCTATCGGGTAAAAGTTCAGCTTAACGGTACCGCGCAGACCTTTCCCAAGGGCCACCGGATTAGGATTGCCATTTCGTCCTCTTATTTCCCGCTGGCCTGGCCTTCACCTGAGTCGACGCGGATCAAAATTTACACTGGTTGTAGCCGAGTGATATTGCCGAGTCGAAATCCTCGTCATCAAGAGACGATCTCTTTCCTTGCGCCTGAGGCTTCCACCAGCGGTGCCAAGCAGCAACTTATTGAGGGACATCATAACTGGCGAGTGATCCGCGAACTGGACAAGGATTTGTCTACTTTGGAAGTCATTAACGACAATGGTACTTATCACCTCGAAGATATCGACCTGATTGTAAATCGCGAGGCCAATGAGTGGTACACCTATCAGAGTGATGACTTCCAGTCTGCACAGGGCAAGACTCTCTGGCGATGGGGATTTAAGCGAGGAGACTGGGCAGTACAGACCGTCACCCGCACCTTACTGCACTGCGATGAGTTTTATTTTTATCTGGATGCTGAGTTAGACGCTTATGAAGGAGACAAGCGAGTTTATTCGCAAAACTGGAATCTTCGTATTAATCGTAACTTGGTTTGATGTTAAGGTTGAGGATAAGGTTGAGGCCGGTATTATGTATCGCCTCAATTGATCCTAGTATTATCCACAATCATGCTGCCACTTCACAGTGTCCATTACCCAGTACCCAGAACGATTTGTTAAGGGCATTAAGGACGAAACTCAAGATGAAACAAACTTAGCCTTTTATGGCTTAATGAATCTGTACACCAATATATGGTCGACTGCGAGGGAATGAATAATGAGAGGGAATACCAGATTAAGCCTGTTTAAAAAAGGTAAAACGGACTAAGAAATGATTATCTATCCACGCCAACATCAACCAGCCTTATCATCAACAGCTTGTGTACTCTGCGGTAAATTTCAGTCTACAATGCAATGCATCACTTGCGCATCCATACGCATTAGCACTTACAGCAAAGGCGTTTAATGACCAACCCTTACTCCGCTAAACAGTGGCTCCAACTCAATATGCAGCAACAAGGGTTATTACAACCAGCCACCTCGTTAAGCGCATTACTGCAGCAAATAAGCTATGTGCAAATCGACTCGATTAATGTGGTCGAACGCGCGCATCATCATGTATTACACACTCGCCTGCCCGATTATTCGACCACCATGCTTGACCAGGCAATGCGCAATAAAACCGTATTTGAATATTGGTCACATGCGGCCGCATATCTGCCCATCGATGATTACCGTTTTAGCCTATATCGCAAGCAGCATTTACAACAAGGTGGCACACATTGGTTTGAACCCGAACATAAAGTCATGCGCGAAGTTAAAGCCCGTATTAGCAGCGAGGGTCCATTAAAATCCAGTCAGTTTACCCATAGATCAGATACCCCCAATGGCACTTGGTGGGACTGGAAACCGGCAAAAAAAGCCCTTGAGCAATTGTTTATGCAAGGCGAGTTAATGGTCGCTAGGCGCGACAAGTTTCAAAAGGTGTACGACTTAACCGAGCGAGTACTCCCCAAGCATATCGACACTACAGTACCTAGTGATACCGAATTTGCCCAACACTTGATCCACCGTTATTTATCCGCCCACGGCTTTGGTAATTTGCAGCAAATACAATATTTACGCAAAGGCCTTAAACCGCTACTCAGTAAAACATTGGCGCAAATGTGCGAGCAAGGTGATATCGCCAGCTTTACTGCATCCAGCTCCAACACACAACAAGTTTACTTTTACCAACCTCAGCATCAATTACCGATAAAGATACCCAATAAAGTCTGGCTGCTTAATCCGTTTGATAATTTAGTCATTCAACGCCAAAAGCTTAAGCAGTGGTTTGGGTTTAACTATCAAATCGAAGTGTATGTGCCTGAAGCAAAACGTCAATTTGGCTATTACTCACTGCCTATCCTCTGGCGCGACCGCTTTGTTGGCCGTGTTGATGTTAAAGCCGACCGTAAAAATCAGTGCTTGTTACTGCAACAAATCAGCTTTGAAGCAGATGCTTTTGATGATCACTCTACAGATATAAGCATGAGTGACACTACCGATAGAGAGGCGTTTATAGCCGCATTTGTCGATGCCATTGAACACTATGCAACATTCAACAACTGCCAGCGCTGGCAACTGGTGCAATGTAACGACGCAGCCATTCGTTATTTATTGGTTAAAGCCAGTAAGCATAGGCCGTGATTGACAGATAAAAACGGCTTGTGTGACTTATCAATCGTAATGAATCGTTGTTCAGTATTTAGCTTGTTTAACGAAAAACGTCCACTCTTACTGTAGATTTTGATTCAATCTACACGTTCCACATTGCCGTTAGATAGTGACTTTCGAATAACGTAAACCGATTAAATGCACTGCTCAAGACCTACGCGGATCGAGTACAAATAAAAGTACCCTAAGGTTTGTCATATCGTTCACATTTATAACCTTTGCAATAACATACAACTCAATTACTTGAATTAAATCACTAACGGAAAAATACATTGTGATATACCTTCTCAAGGCTAACTAATGCCTAAATCCATTGGGAGAGAACACAATGTTTTATATACACATGCTGCTGTTATTGGCGGTGATATTTGTTGGTATACGCCACGGCGGTATTGCCTTTGGTTTACTTGGTGGATTAGGCGTTTCGGTACTCGCATTTGTCTTTGGTATTGCACCAGGCACACCTCCGGTCAGCGTAATGTTAATTATTCTGGCGGTTGTAGCTGCCTCGGCGACATTAGAAGCCACCGGCGGTTTAAAGCTGTTGGTAACGTTTGCGGAAAAGCTGTTACGTAAACATCCTGAACATATCGTTTTTTTAGGCCCACTTTGTACTTATTCTTTAACAGTACTTGTTGGCACCGGCCATTCCGTTTATCCCCTTCTTCCTGTTATTTACGATGTGTCATACAAGAAAGGTATTCGACCTGAACGTCCATTAGCCATGGCAACCGTAGCTTCACAAATGGGTATTACTGCTAGCCCAATTGCAGCCGCAGCGGCTGTGGTGCTTGCCACTGCCGTTGATAATAATCTTGATATTAACTTAATTGATGTACTGATGGTGACCATTCCAGCTACCTTAACGGGTTTGCTATTGGCGTGTACTTGGAGTTTAAAGCGCGGTAAAGATTTAGATAAAGATGAACAGTTTCAGGCGCGCCTGACTGATGAAGAATTTCGTGAAGCATTAACAGATCCAACCACTGACGCAGAACAAACCCCACAAGCTAAGTCGACGGCAAAGAAAGGCTTAATCGTGTTCTTACTCGGTATTCTTGCCGTTATCATGGTGGCGATGTTTAGCAAGCAAGTGCTGCCAGATGGCGTAAAAATGTCGGTAGCCATTCAGTTTATGATGCTGTCCGTCGGTGGCTTGATATTACTGGCCACTAATATATCACCGAAAAAAATTGTCACCAGTAACGTGTTTACCGCCGGTATGACTGCAGTGATTATTATCTTCGGTATAGCCTGGATGAGTGACACCATCATCGAACACCATAAAACCTTTTTGGTGAGCGCGGTAAGCGACATTGTCAGTGTTTATCCATGGACATTTGCTATCGCGATGTTTGTGTCATCGATATTCTTAAAAAGTCAGGCCGCAGTATTAACCATTATGTTGCCATTAGGGTTTTCACTCGGCATCCCAGCACCGGTATTAATCGGGGTACTGCCAGCTTGTTATGCCTACTTCTTCTTTCCATTCTACCCAAGCGATTTAGCGGCCATTAGTTTTGATAGAACCGGCACCACTCACATTGGTAAATACGTACTCAACCATAGCTTTATTATTCCTGGGTTTATCGGAGTAGGTAGTGCAACGGTTGTTGGTTACTTCCTATCGATGGCAATTAACTAGCCTCTGCTTTGGTTTTGGTTTTGGCGAAAGTGATTCACTAGCATCAATAAAAATGGCAGCCAACATGGCTGCCATTTTTATTTTTAACCATTGCGAACCTAAACCCTCTAAGATCTAAAAAGCTAATATTATATAATGAGTTATCGACAGGTTTATTCGGTAATCCGCCCACCACATAGTCCTCTGCAACACGCCGTAAACCCATCCATGGGGGTTTGACGAAAACATCCTGTTTTCAACAGCTGAAGAGGACGATATGGTTAGCTTATCCTACGGCTAATTTCGCAGTTTCATGCCACATAGCATCTGGCATAGGAGTCATTAATTTCCAGGTTATATTCATTGGCTGTGCCCCAGCGCGTTCCCTGTAAATCACTTCTCCAAAATTGACAAAGCCCATGGTTCGGCCGTTTTCATCTTTCGCTTGCTCTCGCACAAACAGAATCAATTTACGGCCCATCTTTTGATGCTCAATATAGCCCAAACCTCTTCCATATTCTGGTCTTGCACTATTTTGAGATTGCCAATGAAATAGCGACTCGTTAATCGCATAATCATGATACATAGTCGTGGGAGAAAACTGCTTTACTGACTTTTTCAAGGTCACAAACAGCAATTCAACATTAAGCTCCTTAAGAACTAAAACGCCTTCACGGGCGGTGGATTTTCTATCAAAGGAGCTGGCTCCACTGGCTGCGAGTATTTGTTCTCTGGTATATCTTGAATGCACTTTTAAGACATCTAATGTGGGGATATGCATTTCAAGTTCATGATGATGGATACGATCGATAAGTAACGCTATGACATCTAGAAGTTCTGCTTGTAATTGAGTATGCCTCAACGCAGCTAAACTTTGCTTAAGGTTTGTAAAACCTAGCTCGGCTCCTGACTTATCCCAAAAATTATAATGGCACATTAATGCAAACTTGCACTGTGTGGCATCGTTATCATCAAAACTGAAATTATCGATAATTAACTGCTTTAAAAACTGTAAGTATGAGATAGAACTGCACGTGAGCAGATGATAATTTATTGCGCGATAGCAGGCTTTGGCAAGATGAAGAGCTAAATTAGGTTCGTTAATTTGATTTTTATTCGTACTCTCAACGAGTTCTAACCAACTCATTTTTAGCTTATAAATATCTTCTAAATTAACGTGCGGATTAAAATTTAAAAAATTCGTCAATGTTAACGTCAATGTACTCTGGTGCTCGAAATTATTAATGAGCTGTCGCAACCTGCTAGCATTCATAGTTGCACGACTAATATTTCGCAAAATCATTGCCTGAGTCTGCTCTTCTAGCTCAATACGACAGCCTAATGGCAAATGAGGAAAATCATTAGTTATCTCATCTTTAATCGATTGATTCGTTTTGCCAACCAGCGCTCTAAACTTTTGTGAAAAATCATATTCATCACGAGAGTTGCCCACAAAGTCCAATACCGTACAGCACTGTTTATCATCAGTTAACCGCAACCCACGCCCTAGCTGCTGTAAAAAGATGGTTAAGCTTTCGGTTGGACGTAAAAACAATAATGTATCAACTTCTGGAATATCGACACCTTCATTAAAAATATCGACTACACACAAAATTTGTATATTACTGCTGATTAAACTCTGGCGTTTTTGCTGTCGTTCATGACTATTATCACTGGTGAGTACATCTGCACTAATACCGGCTAGGTTAAACTTACTCGCCATGTATTCGGCATGCTGCTTACTGACACAAAATGCTAAGGCTCTTATCTGACGAACATCAGTGACAGTGTCATTAAGGCTTCTAATAATGCGCGTGACTCGTTGTTCATTATGAGTATATAAATGACTTAACTCTGCTATGTCATATCGCCCTTGATGCCATTTTATTTGGCGAAGGTCAGTATCATCATCAATAGCAAAATACTGAAAAGGACATAAATAGCGCTGATTGATTGCTTCGGGCAAACGAATTTCTGCAGCGATTACCCCACAAAAATCATTAAGGATATTTTGTCCATCATGCCGCTCCGGCGTGGCGGTTAACCCTAGCAAGATATGCGGAGAGAAATGTTCTAGCAATCCTCGATAACTACTGGCTGCAATATGGTGCACTTCATCTATCACAATATAATCATAAAAATCAGCTGTGAGCGGTAAGCTTGATAATTGCAAATTTAAGCTTTGTATCGAAGCAAACAAATGCCGGTAGCTATTAGGCTTATGCTCAGCAACCCACAACTCACCAAACTGATTATTCTTCAATACACCACGATACGCAGACAAAGCTTGCTTAATAATTTCTTGTCGATGAGCCACGAATAAGAAATTAGCTTCTGGATGCTGTTTATAAAAACGTGCAAAATCAAAGGCAGAAATAAGCGTTTTACCAGTGCCCGTTGCCGCAACTACTAGATTTTTATACCGCTGATGAATACTACGCTCAACATTTAACTGCTCAAGAATTTCTCGCTGATGTGCAAAGGGTTTTATATCAAAATGAAAGGTGCTGCTTTCGCTATAACTACCTTTAGCCTCACGTAATGCTTCATGAAGTTTGTTTTTAGCTTCAATATTGCCATCAAATAATTCAAATTCACTGGATTGCCAATATGACTCAAAGGTGTTGAGGGATTTATCGATTATGTGAGGGATTTCTTGGGTGGTTATTTTTAAATTCCATTCAAGACCACTCGTCAACGCAGAATGCGATAAATTCGATGACCCTATATAACCGGTGTGAAATCCTGTATTGCGCAAAAACAAATAAGATTTCGCATGCAGGCGCTCGCGCTTGGTGTTGTAACTCAATTTAACTTCAGTGTTAGGTAAGCTCGCTAAAAATTCGACCGCTTTAGCATCTGTAGCCCCCATATAAGATGTCGTGATGATCCGCAGCTTTTTGCCACTTCGAGTGAATTCTTCAAGCTCATTTTTAAAAATCCGAATGCCAGCCCACTTAATAAAAGACACTAACCAATAAATTTTATCTGCTGAGCGGATCTCGCGCTTTAATTCGGTGTCTAAAGAAATTCCGGCATTGCTACCACAAAAAAGTTCACTTTGGCTTAATCCTGTTAGCGGATAAATGGCTTTAGTAAACGCAGGAAAGTCTGTAGAGATGGGATTTTTTTTATCAAATAGCGCCGTTAATATACGGCCTTTACTATCGAGTAAGTTCTCAGTGATCAATTGATCATCTTGAACATGATCTTTTAACCAAAGCACTAACTTATTTGCCAAGCTGATTTGCTCTGTGAGTTGATTATCTCCGCTAGGGATTGCACCAATGGCATTCTCCATTATCTTGGTCAAAAACCTCGACAGCCAAACACTGGCCTCAGCGCTTTCTAATGGCCGCTCACCTAAATAGAACACATCACGATTAATGCTTTTATCTATCAGCTGAGTAATAAGCTTTTCATAAATACCAACTTGTTCCATGTCAGATAGGCCTTTTGAAAGTGAAGACGCTAAGAATATACCATAGCAATAAGAGCATGTTACTACTAAGAATCATATTATTTATCAATGAAATACTTACAGAAAACCGATTACATCACAGCACCAACACATATCTTGTACTTCTACCACCGGCGCCGGTTTTGACCAAACACTGTTGTTCGACTAGTTGAGCTAAATGGCGGGTTGCGGTTGCGGTTGCGCGGCTGACTTTAGCGACTTTTTGATATTGGCTACTGCTGATCCCATCACTAAAGTCACCCTCTAGTAGCCGGTTTAGCACCTTAACTTGTTCTGTTGTTAACGCTGGGGTGAGTAAGCGTCGATTGACACGAAGCCAGAATTGGGTTTTCGCAATGGTTTGTTCAATGTTATCGAGTGTGTGTTGAACAGCATCATTTAAGGTGTCTAAAAACCATAATAGCCAAGGTGTAATATCGAGGGGGCCCTGTTGGGTAGACTCTAGTATCGCGTAATAAGCTTTACGTCGCTCAAGTATGCTGACTGACATAGCGTAAAAATGAATAGAACGATGTTTTCCTCAAAAGCTTATCAAACATTAAAGGCTTCTTGCTTCATGGTTTGCTCTGCCCGACTGATCCCTAAACGCTGGGCAACTTGCTGCCACTGCCTAACTCCATTTAAAACCTCATCGTAAATTTGTGTTGCTTCGATTTGAGTTAGCCTAAAAAAATCGATTACATCAAATGCAAGCTGATAGTCCAACGCATTGTCTGATTCTGTAATGTTCAGGTGAAGTCCTTGTTTACCCACTATAGGGTTTAAATCGTAAGCGGGTGATAGCTTCCACCCCTTGCCTGTTAATAGAAAACCATGATTGCGAAGGTGATCGTCTGTATTAGACACTGCAATATTAAACACTATCCGTCGCCATAATTGGGCAAGATCGGTTTTCGTTTGTGATCCCTGGTTAGAAAGAAACTCAGCTATTTCAAGATAACTGGCACCGTGCGAATGCTCACCATCATAATACTGAAGTTGAGTCATTGCTGATGAAAAATGCAGACGTTTACCACCAATCCGATCAAAACGTTTGGTCAAAAAGGTATGGTGTTGCGTCGAAAATTTTCGGATCTCACTAGGGCACATTTCAACGCTGGCCGCTAACGCAAGTTCGTAGCACACCATCTCCCATGCGCCTACATCACAGGTATCATTTAAATTTGGAAATTTGGCAATCCACAGGTGATTTCTCTCGTCAGTGACGCAGGCCTTTGGCCTTGCTCCACCCAAAGAAGAGCCCGGAGAAATAAGCATTTTCAGCCAGTGATAATATTCGTCACTTTCTATATTGTCGTCTTTTTCGATTTGAATGGCGGCATGCTCTAACTCACGTAACGATGCCATTGGTGGCGCGGCAAAATCGGTGTTGTTATCCAAAAAATTATGGGAGCCTGATTTTTTAAAGCGAATACCACCCATTCGGTAGGAGTCATGCACACCGAGTAAATAATCCAGTTCAGTTAAACGATTGCTCGGTCTAATACCTTTACGACATTCAATAGCCGCTCTACGCTGCATAAGAATACGACCCCAGCGATCTGGGGATGAATCTACAAAGGCGCGAAAGTTTTTATCGACGTCATCATTGTATAACTCACCTGAATGCAGGGTAAGCAAGGGGTCAATTTGCAAACAGTATGGTGATGTTAAAAAGGCTTTATCGTAGGCAAAGCTAAAGATACCGCCTCGGCTTGAATCACTATATGCCAGCTGACCAATTAATATCGGCTTCTCGATTGGATACCAATCAGCATATACTTCTACCAATTCTCGGCTCATGCTGAACCTTCCAGTAGTTTAATGTTTTGCAGCTTAATGCCTAATTCGTCATGCGCAGCCAGTTCAGAAAAATTGTTTTCCATGCCCAGCACAGCCATAATTTTCAAATAGGTTCCTATAGCCACGCCCGGATCACCATCAAACACTTTGTTCACGGTTTTATGGTCAAACCCGGTTCGCTCGCAGAGCGTTTTTTTTGTCAATCCACGTCGCTTCATCGCTAGCAGCAAATCCTCACCAAAAAGAGTGAGAATTTTGCGCTGCTTTGGAAACAGCACACTATGTAAGTCTCGCCTTGCCATACAACCACCTAGAATAGGACTATATTCCCATTTTTAAACATATAGTGGGAATATAGTCCTACATTTAATAATTAGCAAATCGAAGATCGAAAAATAGGACTCTATTCCTATTTTTAATAGAATAATGGGAACATAGTCCAACTCGCTATGTTGAGGTATACGCTAACGGATCATTGTTTGGCTTCAGGTTCTATCGTCACATAAGACTCGATACTATAGAGTCTATTTTCAGCAAAAATAAGAATTTCGGATACTATAATATCAATTAGCTTAAGATTTCCCTTTCACTCAGAGTTAAGCTGTGAACCAGATAACTTGAGCCGATGATTCAAACTCTGCTCAATAATCCCTTTAAAATCGACTATTCCCCCCCCCTAACAGCAGCACACTTTTCAGACTTTTTCAGGAAGAACAACACTATTCCCCAATGCCAACAACTAAAATGTAGTCAATGCCAAAGACTAGTGGTGGGCAAACAGATTTTTATAGTTACTTCTTCGTTAACTGAGTAGGTATGGCGATTTAAGCAAATAGCAAGTTATTCGCCTCACCAAATGAGGCGAATAGGATGGTTAATTGCCTCATGACTCCCATGAGCAAGCTCAATAACACCTTGGCTGGCATTTCGGTATAATCATTTACTGTCTCTATAACCTTCAATTTCTATAACCCAATGCGACTGTAATTAATGACATCCAAGCCGACTGAAATATCAACATCACCACAAGCCGCTATGCCTAAACCGACTTTGGCAAATAAGCTGCCCCATAAAGTGTTTATTATCGGCTTGCCGCGAACGGGTACTACCAGCGTGAGTGTAGCCTTGCTTGAGAAAGGGTTAACGGTGGCCCACCAAGCCTTTACTAAGCAGGCGTTTATGTTGGCCGATGCGGTGTCGGATGCGCCGTGCTTTAGTGATTATCAGCAGCTTGATGTGTTATTCCCCAAGGCAAAGTTTGTTTATTTAGATAGGCCGGTAGATAAGTGGCTGCCGTCGATGCAAATGTTACTCAGCAGAATGTTAGTGCATTTAGATAAACACCATGGCCGCTTTCATCCGCTGATGAAGCGCAGTTTTAAGCATTGTTTTGATATAGGGCAGGTTGACGATGCACTTGATGAAGCCCATTTAACAGCCTGTTATCAACGCCACCAGCAACAAGTGTTCAGTTATTTTGCTGGTCGCGATGACTTTTTATCCATTGATATTAGTGTTGCAGGCAGCTTTGCCGCGCTATTGCAGTTTATCGGCTTGCCTCAGCCAAATGAGGTTGAATTTCCGCTACTTCAATTTCCACAACTGAATTTTCCGCAGCTAAATATGGGCCGTAATGTGGCCAGCTGGGATGAATATAAACACCCCAACAAGATTAGCGCCAATGCCTCAGGGCCCGATAAACGCAAGTTTTTTGATTACCAACTGTAACGATCTCAATTTGGAATGAGCGAGTGAATGCAGCACTCGTCGCGCGACAACCGCGGCTTGATAACCGTTGATATGTCACATTGAAGTTACTTATCTTTATCGCGCTTTTTCTTAGCGACGGTTAACCAATCTAAACTGACACCCGATATGGCATTAAAACCACGGATCCGGAAAATAAGTGTCAGTAATTGCGGCCTTGGGCGCGCTTTGGGTTCAACTAAGCGCGGAATAAACCACAATGCCACCAGCGATCGCATGGTGGTCGATACCATAAACACCAAAAATATTGGGTTGGATAACCAAGCGTTTAAACCTGTCCAGATTAAAAACGCTGCTGCATACGAGGCAATTATTCCTCCCACCATCGCGCCAACAAACACAAAACTCGCACTCAATGCAGCCTGTAATGCGGCATAAATAGCAAAGTCACTGCGAAAGGGTCGAATATCGTAAAGGTAATTGGCGGTACTTAAGGTAAAGCCGCTCCAACCAAAACCGGCAAAAGCTTGAATGGCGAGAATGTATAAATAATTATCTGAGAATAACCATAATAATGGCAAACTTGGAATTAAACAGCTGGTGATGATCATCACTAACCTATTACCGTATAGATCGCTAAATCGGCCCCAAAATCGCAAAGTAATAAACTGAGTAACAATAGAAGCCACGCTAGAAAGGACAAATTCAAAATAGCTAAAATGCAGATTTTCAAGCATGTATACCGCAAAAAATGGTGCCGAAATGGCGACCATGCACTGCATACTAGCAACAAATAAGCTGTAATGGCGGAAGGTTTTATCTTTCCAAGCTTCGCGGAAATTACCAAATGTTTGTTTAAACACCCCAGGTGCTTTCGCCACTCTCGGTTCAGGGTCGTGCATTTGCAACAATAACCAAGCCGATACAAACCGGCCCATTGCCGCAATCGAAAACAGTAAACTAAAACCCAACCACGCCATTTGCACTGAGTCGGTTAGCGTTAATATGCCACCGCCGACAAAGAACACACTCAGCGAGGCCATCATGGTTAAACGGGTGCGTGAAGCAAAAAAGGCGCCACGACGACGCTGCGGTACTATCATGCCCATCCATGCACGCCAATGTGGCTGAATGAGATTGATAAACCCTTGATATAGCGCCGCCAAACCAATAAATATCCACACAGCATTATCTGGCCTAAACGCCGCTAGCGCGCCCATTGCCAATACAACAACAGCCTGCAATACCGCACATGCAACAATGAACTGCCGACGGCTAAAATGACTCGCCAACCAAACAGATAACAGTTGTGCCATAGCACCAAACAGCTGAGGTAAGCCTGTTACCCAGCCCATCTGACCAAGGCTTGCTCCTAAAAAGATCGCATAGGCATTAAAAAAATTATCACTGGTGGCGGTCATGGTAGACGACGCCACCGCCTCTTGTTGGCTACGTCGCAGGGTACATCTAAGCCACGACAGTCTATCGCGACTGCGTGAACAAAGGTTATTGATGTCTGATGAATGCGCTGCAGCCATAAAATATTTTAATGCATGTTTTTGATAAATTATTGATTAAAATTATGACTGATAAATGTTTAGCTCACAATCTATAACGATTACATAATCACCTATTGTTATTGTAAGATTAAGTAACCACCTTAATGTGGTAATTATTACGATTAACAAGCTATAACCTAATGGCTTAGCCAACAATAAGTGATATCGAAATGAATAATCACCTTGACTAAAATGAAACAAAAAAACTACATTAGTAAAACAAGATGAGTGCTATGGAAAGTGCTTCACCAACTAACATAATATTGTTAAGGCCTATTCACATAGGCAATGTTGGCCCTTCTGCTTTCTGCAACCCATTGGTAAAACTCAATCTAGGTAAATACGTCGCACGCTTTGTCTTTTAGAGTGTGTTTATTCATGTTGTCACCTTAATATAAAAGTAAAAAAATATGAAATTACCCTTAATTATCAGTTGTTTTGTTTTAGTAGGATGCCAGTCGACGCCTTACGCCATGATTGATGGTAGTCAAAGTAAGATATCAGATGCTGACAATTATAATGTTGAGATTATCGCCATTGATGGTGCTTTTCAAAGCGGTAAGCTGACAAAAAATATTAAACCGGGATATCACACTGTACACCTAAGCACCACAGGACCACTACGCAGCAAAAAAGCCTCTTCGACATTAGTTTATCCGCTATTAGCCAAAGAGTGCATGCGTTACGTCGTATCCGCACAGCATGGACCTAGCAATAAAGATGACTGGGAAATAAAAGTATTAGATGAAAGGCTTATTCCGGCGTGCACGCCGTCTCCAGCAGAACCTGAAGTCGCGGTGGTGATCCCTGATTACGCTAAACCACCTAGTGAAGTAAACTGCTTAATGCCTAGCCAATTGAATAATCACACAACACCTGTTGTGCTGTTTCATTCTGTTGCTGCTTGTATACAATCACAAGACTATAACGCGGCAATTAACGGCTATTTTTTAGCCGGCGCATATGTGTATTTTGATACTCTACGGGTCACCCACAAGCCATCACACGCAGTGGTAGAGTTAATTAAAAAAAACTCTATTTGGAAGCTATCAGCTCTTGAACAACAACATTTTGAGCAAAAGCTTGCGGAGTTTCTTGCGTCAGAACAAAAAAAAACAGCTTGTGAATGGGTCGCCACGGTGGCTGAACCAGATTACTCACCTGATTATATGCTACAACATTTACCCAAAGCAGGTGCCACTTCAAATAGCGCAACAGATCTATCGGTAGACATAAAAGCCACCTTATTTAACGCAACACTAAAAGACTATCTTGGGTGCCCGTCACCAAAAGCATAATGCTGTTGTAACGTGGTCAATGGTAAAAAGCTCTGGCGACATTAACCGACAGGGCTTTTTTACTGCAGTGATTTTGGTTAAATCAAAACGACACAATAAAAATAAACTAGGCCGTACGGCCTTCATCCGCATCAAAGCGCCTACCCATAACGATATGATCTACATGATGCAATAACTTAACTGGCGTTTTGTCATTTAACTATTTGTCAGCATTTTTTGTTGTTTGGCTCGCCATTCGCCAGCAGTCAGGCCAACATAACGTTTAAAGGCTTTTTGAAAGGCCGATTCTGAACTATAACCCACGTGCTCAGCAACGCACACAATACTCATGCCATCAGATAATAGCTTTGAAGCCAGTTGCATTCTCCAGCGATTGATATATTGCATCGGTGGTTGTCCAACATAATGATTAAATCGCTCCGCCAGTGATGAGCGGGACATGCCACACTCAATAGCGAGTATTGCTAGGTTCCATTTTTTAAACGGCTCTTGATGGATCAATATCAGCGCCCGGCTTATGTGCTCATCTTTCATGGCCGCGAGCCAACTTTGGCCCTGCGTGTCCGCAAGATTTTCCATGTGTTGCCTTAAGGCCTGAGTAAAAATTAATTCACTTAACTTAGTGACAATATTGCGCGCCCCCTCACTGGACTTGCGCATTTCACTTAAGGTAGAAACGAGTAATTGCTTCATCACCCCCTCACTACCCACATGCTCTTTGACCACCAGCATGTCTGGTAAGGTCTTTAACAGCGGATTTAAGGGCTGGGCATTAAAACCGATATAGCCGCAAATAAGTTTTGAGCGCTCACCTTCTTCACCAATTTTTACTAATGTAAACGGTTGTTTTTTTGCAGCAGTTTGTTGATAAAAACGGGCATCCGCTGCTATTCCCTGCCAATTATTGATGTTGGATGTCAAGGAATGGCTTGAACCCTTAGGAAACATAACGACGTCGCCAGATTCAAGTCTTGATGGTGCCATCAGCTTATTGTCAGATTTTACCCAGCCGTTGCCGTCCAACATAATATGAAAAGGAATAACATGTTCTACTTCGGTCAACATAAAAGAACCAATTAAATTCATCGTTGGATTAACTAATACCCATGGCTCTGCCGCTTCCACTTCAAAATAGAGCGCACCTTTTATATGTATGGTATCGAGTACTTTTGACAATATATCCATATCAATCATCCTTTAATTTATGCAAAAGCTAGCTTTGCACAATTCTTGTTTGTTCAATTTGGTTTTATTGAGAGCTTCATTACTCAATTTTTTTACTCGCGTTCAAAGTTTAGGTTAATAAATGGACGATTGGACATTAATTAAAGCGCAATGGCTATTCACTATTCGCGGTATACCACCCAAGATAAACTATGCTTTTTACATGGCGGGCAGATAACCGTGCTCACTGCTGATTATCAAAGCCTTGCCCCGTAAAAATCAGTATTCAAGGTCAATTCAATAAAATTCAATGACCTACTGGATTGGGTGGTTTTGATCTCGGCATCATTATGCAATGACTGGGTAAACACTGATGTTTATAGCTTATTCAAAACCTCGAATATAGAACGATAATCTTGAAGTAGAGCAGTAATGGATAGGAGTAATAAGCATATGAATACAATACGTTTTAAAAAAATGGATGGCACGGCTGTAGCCTTAAAGAAAAGCGACATTAACAGCTCTCTATCGGGAGAGATCATCATGCCTGACTCAGAAAAATATGATGACGCCCGCGCCCTATGGAATGGCATGATAGATAAAAAACCGAGTTTATTTGTTCGCGTTAGCGATGAACAAGCGGTAGTCAAAGCTGTCAATTTCGCCCGTACCCATGGCATTTTGTTAGCGATAAAATCGGGCGGCCATAATATCGCCGGTAAGGCATTAGCGGACGGTGGACTGGTGATTGATTTTCAAGCGATGACAGATGTTATCGTTAACCAACAACAGCAAACCGTCAAAGTCAGTCCCGGCGCAACCTTAGCGGATGTAGACAAGGCGACGCAACAATATGGTCTGCTGGTGCCAACTGGGATCAATTCAACCACGGGGATTGCGGGGTTGACCCTAGGTGGTGGTTTTGGCTGGACAACCCGAAAATTTGGTTTAACCATCGATAGTCTGCGCTCGGCTAAGCTGGTTATCGCAACAGGCGAACTACTCGAGGTTAATGCTAATCAACATGCCGATCTCTTTTGGGCAATACGGGGTGGTAGCAGTAATTTTGGTGTGGTCACTGAATTTGAATTTAATTTGCATCTAGCTGGCCCAGAGGTATTAGCCGGCATGGTAGTGCACCCCTTTAATGATGTGAAAAACGTGCTGCAACAGTATCAAGCCGCCATCGATAAGGCTCCTGAAGAACTCAGTTGTTGGGTGGTGATGCGCAAAGCACCACCTTTACCGTTTTTACCGGAAGAGTGGCATGGTAAAGAAGTGGTAGTATTGGCTATGTGTTATGTGGGCGATATTGCCCAAGGTCAGGCTGCCACAGCAGAAATTAGAAAAATTGGCCAACCCATTGCCGACGTGGTGGGGCCGATGCCGTTTGTTGATTGGCAAGCCGCATTTGATCCCTTGTTAGCCGAAGGCGCCAGAAATTATTGGAAAAGTCTTGATATGGCGCAGCTCAACACTGAAACCGTGACCGAAATAGCACACGCCATCCAAACCTTACCCAGCGATGAGTGTGAAATTTTTATTGCTCACCTTGGCGGGGCGATGACAAAGGTGGCGCCGCACGCAACGCCCTGGCTCAATCGTAATGCACACTTCACCATGAATATTCACACCCGCTGGCAACATGCACAAGACGACGATCTTTGTCGACAATGGGCGCGGCAGTTACATGCAAAGTTAACTCAATATTCAATGGGCAGTATTTACGTGAATTTTATCCCAGAAGGCGATGACAACAGTATTGGCGAAGCCTATGGCTCGAACTTTGCTCGGCTCAAAAGCATAAAACAGCAATTCGACCCCGCCAATCTATTTAGGATTAATCAAAATATTGTCCCCTAAATATAGCCCCCTAAATATTATCCCCAAATATAGTCCCCTAAATTAGCAAGCAATAGCGTCAGCCGAACAAGATTTTCGGCTTACGCTAATTAAGCTTTCAAAGGGGGGCGTTGATGAATAAAAGCAAGGTCAACGGCATTAGCACGACAAAGTGTGTTAACTAACCTGTTGGTAAAATAGATTTTTTATCAGCTTAATCGACAAAGCGTCGCTGGGTCGTTCACATCTAGGCCGAGGCGGATTAAACAATCGTTTCTACGTGCCAGAACGCCTTGTCCAACCTTGTTTAACAAAAAGGTCAGTTTAAGGGGGTGCGACGACACGTTACCACCAATGTAGCGCCTAAATGGTGAATTGAATCCACCATCTTATTTTGTAGGTCATTGATTATCCGAGCAGGATAATCCGCCCAAAAATCAGCTAACAAAAAGACACTAAGCCCTCGATAACAAACTCCTCAGGCAGCTTTTGTAATTGTTTTAACAATAAAGGGTTACCCAGTAAATAGGCCAATTCTTGACGCGTAAAAAGGTTGGCAATGTTGTGTTGGCATTGTGCCTCTTGCACTTTAACGCGAGTAATCGCTTCGAGCGACTCAACCGCAGAACCTGGTAAGCGATGAGGTTTTTTATCAATAATGGCTAAATGAAGCTCCATTAACTCTGGGTCTTGCAGCAGTGTTGATAAGGTCCACGGCTGAGCAATGGCGTTAATATAATCTTCACGGCGAGATAACGAGTCTAGGCTGAGCTTTGGCGCACACATTTCTTCCGGTGTGGCCAAAATTTGCAGACGCTTGACCCACAACCCCAAACGCTCTGATCCTGTCATGCCAGAAAGCGGCACCGCCAGCCACAAACCAATTAATGCCGGGCTCATCCACGCCAGTAAGGTAAGT
The DNA here is from genome assembly GCF_040310185.1 of Shewanella sp. T24-MNA-CIBAN-0130. Lineage (NCBI taxonomy): Bacteria > Pseudomonadati > Pseudomonadota > Gammaproteobacteria > Alteromonadales > Shewanellaceae > Shewanella > Shewanella sp. T24-MNA-CIBAN-0130. The sequence goes on from NZ_JBEOPP010000001.1 coordinate 71,964, forward strand.
GAATCCAGCACCGCAGCGTAACCTAATAGCGCACCAACCAACATGTGCCAACGATGGCGGTAAATCAGGGTTAACCAGGGTAAGCTGCCGTCGTCACGTCGTTGTGGCGACCAACCGCTATCGCGTCCTGCTAAAATCGATAGTACTGCACCGCAATGGATTAGCATCATGATTGGCGCAATGAGTGCCGACAAAATCACCTCAACTACCACGCTAATCATGGCTTTGCCTCTGCCACCTAATTGCTTACTCATGGTGCTATTTTTCAGTAATAACACCACCCCAAGAATTTTGGGGCCGAACAATATCCCCATGGTGATATAGAACAACCGCAAGGCACGATCTGAGTCCATCACTGGCCAGGTCGGAAACAATGAGAATTGATCGGTGAAATATTCTGGGCGAATAAAATGTGCCTGTAACGCCAGCATTAATCCAGACAAGATCAGCATTAACCAAAACGGTGATGACAAATAGGCCATAATTCCGGTGAGTAAATGTAAGCGACTAACCCAATGCAACCCTTTAGTAAACAACACTCGAGTGTGCTGTAAATTACCTTGGCACCAACGTCGATCGCGCACGGCTAAATCGACAATGGACGGCGGGCATTCTTCATAAGAGCCTGGCAGGTCTGCGGCAATTACCACACTCCAACCCGCACGGCGGATCAAGGCCGCTTCAACAAAGTCGTGGCTCATAATATGGCCACCAAAAGGCGGTTTACCTGCAAGATTGGGCAAGCCTGCGGCGCTCATAAATGCCTGAGTACGAATGATGGCATTATGACCCCAAAAGTTACCCTCTTTGTGCGCCCACCAAGATAGCCCCGTACCAATAACAGGACCATAAATTCGCGCAGCAAATTGCTGTAACCGCGCCATTAAGGTATTGCCATTGATTAAATACGGAATGGTTTGGATAAGTCCGGCGTCTGGATCGGCCTGCATGCGCTGAGCAAGGCTAACGATAGTATGGGTTTCCATTAAACTATCTGCGTCTAGCACCAAAAGGTGATCGTATCTGGCGCCCCAACGTTTACAAAAGTCGGCCACGTTACCGGCTTTACGGGCATCATTTTTACGACGACGTCGGTAATAAACCCGCGCATCTTTGCTCACTTGATGACGCAAAATCAAAAAAGCCTGCTCTTCAGCCAACGCAATATCGGGATCGGTAGTGTCACTTAATATAAACCAGTCAAAAGCATGTGCTTCGCCCGACGCCGCCAGCGCCATGGCCATCACTTCAACTGCGGCAAAAACACGATCGGGTGATTCGTTATAAGTCGGCATTAATATCGCGGTTCGGGTATGCAGCGCTACGGTTGCCGTAGGTACAGATGAGGTGCTTTTCAATAGAATAACAAAGCCTGCTATGCCACCACTAAATGCCAACGCTATCCAACAAAAGTTAACCGCAAACAAGACTAAAACGATGTATTCAAGCGGCGTAATACCGCCGACATTAAATACCGACACCATTTCATAAATCGCCATCACCGAGATAATAAAAGCACTCCCAACCACCCAAAATCGACGTAAGCCGTCAGACTTTACCCCATTGGCAATGGTGCTTTTACGCGGCATGCCTTCAGACAGCACGCGTAAACTCTGCGGCGCCATTGGGCTTGGTCGCTCTAGTGGCATCACTGCGCCGCCGACCAAGTTGATTTCGGTGTCGCTTATCCTAGTGTCGCTTATCCTAGTGTCGCTTATCCTAGTATCGCGGGTAATAGTGTCGCGGGTAATAGTGTCGCGAGTAATAGATTCAGTCTGCATCATGTTTGCTATGACCGAGTCCAACGGTAAAGCCAGGTTTCGACTTCGCGTGGGCCAGTAAACTTAAGCTCAGCACGCAGCTCAATCAATTCCGCATCTTGTGGGTCCATTTCAAATGCCAAACGATAACCATTGTTTTTTGGCTGACGAGACACGACTACATTGGTGATAACGCCCGCTGAACTTTGGACTTTCACAACGGGCATTTCATCGTTATTGCCGGCTTTAACTTGATAGTCGACAACAAACAAGCGCCTTGGCGTGGCTTTAGCAATATCAGCTCGGCCGCTAGCAGTGCGCGCAACAATAACAGTGCCATCATCTACTTCGGGCTCATCACCCCAAATTAAACGATAGGTAAAATGAAACTCGCTGCCTGCGGCGATAGGTTGTTTGGGTTTCCAATAACTGACGATATTGTCATGAATTTCAGAATCAGTCGGTATTTCGGTCAACACCACCTCACCTGCACCCCAATTTCCGACCGGTTCAACCCATAAACTTGGGCGACGTTCATAGTGAGCTTCGAGGTCTTGATAAGCTTCAAAACTGCGTTCGCGTTGAATTAAGCCAAAACCTTGAGGCGAGTTATCCATAAAGGCACTCACCTGTAATTGCTTTGGGTTAGCCAATGGCCGCCATAAGCGTTCGCCACGACCGTTTAATATTAATAGCGCATCGGAGTCGTGCACTTCAGGCCGAAAATCATCGGTGTTTTGACGACCATTCATCGAGTGTAAAAACATACTCGTGCTAGGAGCCAAGCCCACTTTGACTAACTCTTTGCGCGGAAATAAGGTCGCTTCCACATCGATATGAGTATTATCGCCAGGCCTAACAGAGAATCGATACGCCCCAGCAACGCTAGGACTGTCTAGCAATGCATGCACCACGATTAAATTGCTGTCACTGTTTGGGCGTTCAACCCAAAAGGCGCGAAATATCGGAAATTCTTCGCCTTCAGGCTCTGCGGTATTTAACGCTAAGCCCCTTGAAGACAAGCCGTAATCGCTACCTTTACCCAAGGCACGGAAATAACTCGCCCCTTGGAATACCATTAATTCATCAAAATACGCTGGGTTATTCAGCGGGTAATGAATGCGTAAACCTGAATAGCCAATATCTTGTGTCGGTAACTTTTGGCTAAGCACATCGCCAGCAGTAAAAAATCCCGAATTATAGGCCAAATGGGTGGCTTGATTGCCTTCGACCAAGGCAATTTCAATTAAATCTTGGAAATAGAAACCACGATGAAATAGCTGCATTTGATAAGGCAAGCCTTCGGCTTTCCAAATGGAGGCTTCTGGCTTAAAGCGAATATCGCGATATTCATCATAAGAGATTTTGGCCAAACCAGGCGGTAATGGATCATTAAGAACCCCATACGGTTTTTGGGCTAGTCGGCGGGCTATTTTAACCACAGAATCAGGATCAAAATTGGCCGTTTTCGCAAAACGCACTTTAGTTTGCACTTCTTCGGTATTTTGCGCTTTAAGCGGTAATGTTTCATCTGCGTAAGTCTGCAGCGGTATGGTCACACTCGGTGGGACAGTGATAGGCGTGTTTGATTCTTGCGCCGTAAGGTTAAAACAAAGTCCTGCGGCAATGGCTAACGACAAGCTCGTCAGCCCTTTTTTTAGCGTTTTAGATGAAACAAATATGCGAAAATTCAGTAAGCTAACCATAGATAGGCAACCCAAAATAAACAGCGTTAACGTGCATTTTTTAACGCGGTAATTGCTGCAAAATATCTTTGGATACAACCCCACATTAGATTGCGCGAAAGATATCAGAATGGCAAAAAATTGCACAGGCATTTATAGATAAAGCCGACTAACGGTAATAACATTTTAATCTATTGATATAGCCAAATATCACACTTGCTTGCATGAAAAATTAACATAATAATTTTTATATGGTTAAAGCAATCCTAATGTCATCAATCCCAACTACAATTAAATCTATACGACAGATTAATTATTGTTTCTATTACTCATTTTTATGCTGTTCTAGTGTCTGAGTGACAGTGTCGCTCTATTGATTATTGATATTAATCATTAGAATTTATAGTTTTATAACAACAAGGTAATAGGTTAGGGAGCCAAAATGATTTCAGCGTTATCAGCTAGGTTCAACATCTTATGCTTAAGTGCATTATTGACTTTGATAATATCTTGTAACGCTATGACTGAAACACTGGAACTCTCCACTCTTGAATGGCCACCATTCACAGGATCACAATTAATTGATGCTGGAATTACCAGTCAAATAGTTGAACAAGCATTAAGCTATGAAGGGCATAAGCTTAACGTCACGGTTTTACCCTGGAATCGTGCCATACGAATGGTGAAGATAGGCAACATTGTTGGTTATTTCCCTGAATATATGATGACTTCAAATGATTTTCTATTTTCTAATTCTTTAGGAATGAGTCCGATAGGCTTACTTGAACGTAAAGCAAAGCCTATCGTTTGGAGTAAAGAAAGTGACTTAAACCAATATGTATTAGGGGTTGTTAATGGCTTTGTGAATACGGTAAAAATCGATAAAATGATACTTGATGGAAGTCAGAAATATGAAACAGCCAACAATGAGAGACAAAACATATTGAAATTGGCAGCTGGACGTATTGATACCATAGTGATTGACGTCAATGTCTACCAGTATTTGAAGTCAGATCCACAAGTAGCAAAAATTACCTCCCTTGTGCAAATGAACAAAAAAGTTCTAAAACAGAAGAGTTTACACATTGCATTTGGTAATAATCCGCAGGGGGAAAAGTGGCTAGCGATTATTAATAGAGGCCTATCAAAATTTGATGTCCAAGCCACTCTGGATGCTTCACTACAGAAGACAATTCAGCCGTAATGGGGATAGGGTATTAGGTAAAGGCTCCCTAATATGTTGTCAACGCAAGCTAGTTGATGTGGAACCACTGTGCTATATGGAGTGTCTATGCATGGCCATGTTGCTTCATCTCGGGCCACTGGGCCGAAAACCAAACTGGGCAAACCTATCGGCTAATGTTGAAATCCGCTTAAGCTAGGCGCTATTGAGGTAATTCTTGCCCTTATTATATTACCGCCAAAAAAATAACCTTAATCATTAATCTTGAGTTAGGTGACCGCAAAGCATCACCATGAGAAATAACACCATTAAGAGGGCGACGCCAATAACTGAAATCGCCCCAATAAATACTTAAATTAATGCTTAAATTAATGCTTAAATAAATGCTTAAACAATCAAATCCTTCATTAAACCTTCCAACACATCCGCCTGACGGCTCAAACGCTCGATTTCTGAAGCCGTGGTAGTCACTAAGTCCATCACTTGAATCGAGCTACTTCTGACCGAGTCGACATCACTGGCAATATTATCGGCCACAGCACCTTGCTCTTCAGCCGCGGCGGCAATTTCTAAACTTCTATCGGAGATATGCTGATTTTGCTCGGCAATCTCACTAATACTTTGGCTGGCATAAGTCATCAACTGTTCGCTTGATCCCGCTTCGGTGACTGTTTTCGCCATCACGCTCATCACACTTTGACTATTGGTCTGCAGGGTTTCAATGATTTTTTGGATCTCAACTGTCGCCGTTTGAGTTCTACCCGCTAAGGTTTTCACTTCACTGGCAACCACTGAGAATCCGCGGCCATGTTCGCCTGCTCGAGCAGCTTCAATTGCAGCATTAAGGGCCAGCAAGTTAGTTTGGTCGGAGATGGCATTAATCGTTGCAATCACATCACCAATTTTAGTCGCACTGGTATCGAGTTCAGCAACGGCAACAGAGGCACCACGAACTTCGCCAGCCAAATGATTAATCTCTACTAATGTTTTTTGGATCTGAGCTTGTCCTTGCGTGGTTTTTTCTGTTGCACGCGATATTTGCGTCGACGATTCTTGGGCGTGACTGGCAACCTCTCTGATCGAGACCGCCATTTCTTCAGTGGCACTGGCTAGCGAATCAATGCGGTCTTGCTGCACGCTGGCCAACTGGGTATTTTCATCACTACGAACACGTAACTGGGCACTAATTTGTTGAATAAGCGCAACCGCTTCTTGAGTGGTTTTCACCAACAGATGCTCTCGCTCTGAAACCCGATCAACGGTTCTGGCGATCAAATTGAATTCATTTCGTGATGGCGCATAACCAATACGAGCAGCAAGATCGCCCTCGGCTAACTTTCTCAATGCTTCATAAATATGAAATAGGCCGCCGCCAATAAACGTCTTAATATAGTGGGAGCAAACAAGCATCAACAATAAACTAAGGCATATAGCAATGATGTGCCACAGGCCTAATCCAGTCAAAAAGCTGTTGCTACCAACATAACTGAGTGAATAATCCTGACCTGACACCTGAGCTGAAATATCAGTATTACGGTCAATTTTGATCGCGGAATGTTGCAGTACTGGCGCCAATTCGGCTGCGGATAATTGAGTAGCAGATGCCAATTTGGCAATCACATCGACTTGTTTTTGCGCCTCCACAGTACGCTGCGAAGATGCGGCGTCAGTCAAACTCACGCCAATAACCACAATAGCAAACAATGCAGTGAAGAAAAGAACAAGAAAATTTTCCTGTAGTTTTACGTTGATCAGATACTTATCTACCCAACGGAATGCAACCTCTTTCACGATGATATCTCCAACAAAAAAATGAAACAGTGACTACCGAGTGTGGCTTACAAGGTTCCTTCAGCCAGTATTATTGATATACAAAACACCCAACTCGATGAATGTTATAAACAATATATGACTATCGCTATCAGATAATTCTAAATGACTAAAGTGATGCCTAGATCACAAAGAATGTTACTCATGACACTTATGGCAACTGAATAATCACAAACTGATAACCTTAGCCAAAGGGGCGTTGTGGTATAAAGAATCGTAAGTATGTCCCGAAATATTGCCTCAGCAAGCTACGCCCGCAATAAACGAGCCCAACAAAAAATGACTTAGCGGATCCCGTCCTTGCAAGATTAGAAATAACGTTATCATTATCCCGAGCTTAGGTGAGTATCATTAGTAAGCATTTAACCCGTTCATATATTTCATCGGTGATGTTTTCATGACTTTTTTAAACATGGTAATAAACGCACTTACTGACTCATAGCCTAATAATTCAGAAACCTGTTGCACACTTTGCCTATCTGACAGCGCTTGCAGCGAAGTAATAATATGCAGCTGAGTGCGCCATTTCCCAAATGTCATCCCGGTTTCTTTTGTAATCAGTCGCGCCAATGTGCGCTCTGTTAATGCAAATTGTTCGGCCCATTGCGGCAGAGTTTTTCTCTCGCCAGGCTGACTTATCAATTGTTGGCTCATCGCCTGAATGACCCTATTTTTAGAGAGTACAAAATCTAAATGCTGGATCGGCATCTCAGTAAGTTGCTCAAATAATACCTGCGCAAGCCGGGCGGTTTTGCTGTGTGAACCGTAATGCTGATTGCTCCCAGCAAGCGCAAACATCAGCTCTTTAACTAAGGGCGTAATCGCCAAGGTGCAGGTATTTTGTGGCATACCGGGCATATTGCCATCAATAAATAAGTGGCATAACTCAGCGTTATCTGACGCGCGGTTACTATGAACTTTATTTGCCGGGATCCAAATAGCACTATGGGTTGGCACCATCCACATTTTTGCAGATACCTCACAGGTGACATAACCATGCAAAGCTAAAATTAGCTGCCCTTTGGGATGAGTGTGTAAAGGAATTTCATGGCTAGCACAAGCCTGCTCTATTTTGGCTATAATGGGTTGGTCCATATATTCAAAATTTTTGATTTCATCCCAGCCAATGGTTTCAAACATAGTTTTGTCAGTTTTTAGTTATTTAATGTCACTATTTCTAAATTATATCGCCCGCAAAATCTTTATACTAGCGGCCATTATTTTGCTATAAAAACAAAAGCACCTTATGACGGCACTTACGTTAACTCAAAAACCGCAATCTCGCTTCTCAGGCATATTGCTGGTGATAGGTATTTTGCTTATTGCGGCTAATTTACGCGCGCCTTTTACCGGTATTGCGCCAGTGCTGGAGCAAATTATTAGTCACTTTGGCCTAACCGATCCTCAAGCAGGTTACTTAACCACACTGCCGTTAATTGCCTTTGCAATTGTGTCACCTATGGCGGCTTTTTTTGCTCGAAAACAAGGCTTAGAGCATGCCTTGTTTGCCGCGTTAATCCTGATATTGTTAGGCATTGCGACTCGTTTTATCAATTCATCAACCATGCTATTTATCGGTACCGCCATTATTGGCGTAGGCATTGCGATTGCTAACGTATTATTACCAAGCCTCATTAAACGTGATTTTGCCACTAAAGTGGCACTCATGACCTCGGCCTACGTGCTGACGATGGGGGTAACATCAGGTGGTTTTTCAGCGTTGGTATTCCCGCTTAGCCAACTAAACGGTTTGGGCTGGCAACTGGCACTTGGCTCGGCAGGCATCATCACTGTTGCCAGCTTAATTGTGTGGACAGCACAACTGGGCAAACACACTAAACCGACCTATTGCGCACACCAATCGGCACCGTCAAAAAGTGTATGGCGTTATTTATTAGCCTGGCAAATTAGTTTGTTATTAGGCCTAAACTCATTTCTGAATTACATCATCATTACTTGGTTGCCAAGCATATTGACCGATACCGGCCACTCGGCCGTTGAAGCGGGGGCGTATCATGGCGCTTTTCAAATAGCGACAGCATTACCTGGCTTAGTATTAATACCACTGCTGGCGAAGTTAAAAGATCAAAGCGCGCTGAGCTTTATTCTGGCACTACTGAGCGCCGGCAGCGCACTTGGGCTGCTGTATATGCCTCACTTTGCCTTTGTATGGACGCTAATGCTGGGCTTTTGCTCTGGGGCGTGTTTTATTTTGGGGCTGTCGTTTATTAGTTTACGCACCGATGACCCGCATCAAGCTGCGTCACTTTCTGGTATGTCGCAAAGTGTCGGTTATTTACTGGCGGCAGTTGGTCCCATGGTGGCAGGCGCGCTGCACACTGCAACAGGCAATTGGGATGCGCCATTATGGTTATGTGCTATTGCAGCTGTGTTGTGTGCGTTATGCGGTTTCGCTGGCGGCAGAAATACCACCTTACATAAGTCGGCTAGCTAAAAAACCACAAATCGGCTACTTCGAAATCGTGATAGCCGATTTGCTATTGGAAAACATTAAAGACTTCGGTTGAGATATTTAAGCGCTTTTTCATTACCTAATTCAGCACTTTGCTTTATCCATTTATCACCTTCAACTTGATCTTGGTTGCCAATCAATCGCTTTCCCAAAGCATATTGAGCATCGTTCTGTCCAAGCTCAGCGGCTTTAGTTAACCAACTCAAACCGAGCTTTTCGTTAACCGCTACCCCTTCGCCATTCAAATAAATTTCACTAAGATTCACCATGGCAATTATTCCACCCCAGTCTATAGAGGCTTCATAGAGTGAAATTGCTTTGTGTATATCTTGTGGCACACCCGTTCCTAAGCGATACATTTCGCCCAGGTTATTAGCAGCAGTGAGCTGCTTATTGGCGATTGCCCTTTCAAAGTGCAACTTAGCTTTTTGATAATCTTGTTCAACTACATCGCCGAAAAAGTATAGATTACCAATAAGCGCATCTGCATCGGCCTTTTCTATTCGTGCATATTCACGGTAAAGCTCAAACCCCTTATCGAGGTCTTTGGCTACACCCTCACCTTTTAGATATAACTTGGCTAGCCTAATACATGAATAAGAACTTGAAAGACTTTGTTGATACCAGTTAATGGCCTTTTGAATATTATGATGTTCTGGACTTGCAGTTTCATATATCCAACCAAGATTCGAACCAGTCTGTTGACGCCCTAGCTCATATGCTTTTTCAAAGTAAGTAATGGCTTTGTCAAAATCATGAGTAACCTCGGAACTTTGCGAATAAATAACCCCACTATAATAAGCTGAGTTAGCACTATGGTTAACTGAATCCAATAGATATGATAGCGCTAACTTATCATTCTTCTCAGTCCCTTTGCCTAAATGATAACTAATACCCAGATGCTTATAAGCAGCTTTAAAGCCTAAATCTGCAGCTTGCTTAAGGTAAGAAAATGATTGTTTATCATCTTGTTGCACACCATTGCCGAAACGATACATTACACCTAAGTTTGTGAGTGCATTTGGATTACCTAATGAAGCTGCTTTATAAAAAAACGGTACCGCAGTTGATAAATCTTTCTCTACTTTTTCACCGTTTAAATAGAGTACTGCAATATTATTTAACGCGAGCGCATTACCTTGATCGGCAGCCATCTTATAGAGTTGTAAAGCTGTTTGAATGTTTTGGGAAACATACTCACCATTTTCATAAAACATACCCAAATTGACTTGCGAGTCTGCGTCACCAAGCTCTGCGGCTTTATGATAAAGCTCTACAGCAGCTAATTTATCCTCACCAACATTCCAGCCAAAATCATATGTTTTAGCAAGATAACCAACAGCAAAAGGATAATTATGCTCTACAGCAATAGCTAAATATTCATGCCCAAGTTGGATGTTTTTGTCAGCTCCAGCCCCATTAATATACATGAGAGCAAGGTTATACTGCGCAATTGCTGAATCACTATCAGCCGCCAATTTGTACCATCGAAAAGCTTGCTGTTGATCATTTTGTTCAAAGTCATAAAGATAAGCTAGCCCCAAATAACAAGGTACTTGTTCTGACTCCGCCCCCATAAGGAAGTTAGCCTCGGCTTTGTGTAAATCTTGATAACTTGGTTCATCTAGATACAGGTACCCTAACTCGCAATTTGCCATGGCAAACTTTTGATTAAGTGCTTTTTGATAATAGAAAATCGCTTTATCAAGTTCTTTTTCTACAAATTCACCTTCACGATAAAAAGAAGCCAAATTAACAAAGGATTGAGGGTCATTTTGTTTCGCGGCTTTATTATACCAATGGAATGCAAGAGCATTATCTTCTTTAACCCCTAAAGCACCTAGGTCATAAATCAACCCCAATTCACCCTGAGCTCTAGCATTACCGTCATTTGCTGCTTGCTGATAGAGTGTTAATGCTTTCTCTGGCTGATTGTTCTTATAATACGACTCTGCTAAACGTAATTTATCATCACTGCTATGAAGATTCGTATCCGTTTTGGTTTTGTCATTATTGCTAGATGTCGATGAACAAGCAGCTAAAAGTCCAGCGATCAGAGTGATAAGAAGAAGGTGATACATGTTATTCCTTTAACGATAATTTAGCATTTCAACATCATGACTAGTGAGCCCACAATAATAAATATCACTTAGGTTACTGTTTAGTTTTTATTATAAAAACATTTAATATCATGAAGTTATTAAACTTCCATTTATTCCGCACAACAAAGTTCTACATAAGCGTCATGCTCTATATATGGGTTCAGCGACACAAGTGGCACACTAACTTCTGCCTTCAAAATAGAAGCTATTTCATCGCAGCGCGAACATACACGTCAAAACGATTTTTCTTACTTGCGATGATCATGCTGGGTTTTACCCCATCAAGATCGCCGGCGTAATCTGGACGCTTTACTACGACTCTTTTTGTGGCTAAGGCGATTGCGGGGGCTAATAGTCCATCAGCATCGAGGTCTGCGCCGACTAAGGTTTGGAACACGCGCATCTCTTTTTTAACCAGAGCTGATTTTTCGCGGTGTGGGTACATCGGGTCGAGGTAAACCACATCAATTTCGCTGACGTTAGTGCTAGTGCTAGTTTTCACTACATCGGCTAATGCATTAATACTTGAACCGTGAAATAAGCTCATCCGCTCGCGCATCCACTGACCGATTTCGGCATCTTCATAGGCTCGGCGTAAACCGTCTTCTAACAAGGCTGCGACCACGGGATTACGTTCAACCATAATGACCTTACAACCTAGGCTGGCCAGTACAAATGCATCACGGCCTAAGCCAGCAGTGCCATCGACAACGGTCGGCGTGACGCCTTGCTTTAGTCCGACCGCTTTGGCAATTGATTGGCCTCGACCGCCACCAAACTTGCGGCGATGCGCCACTGCACCAGAGACAAAATCGACACTAATGCCGTCAAGCTTAGGCTCATCACGCTTATGCAAACTTAAGCAATTTTGCTCAAAACGCAATTCAAAAGCAGCGTTGTTGTCCCACACCAAGTGCCAGCGCTGGGCGATATCGACTAATGAAGGATACTGCTGATTAAAGAAGATAGGTGTCTGCAACAAGATGATTACCATGCCAATGTAAGAAACTACGCCATTATGCCAAAAGCCATCACCAGTGAACACCTATACCTCGCGCGCTAGACCACTTATAATGTCACTATTACACAGTTTTACTGTCTCATTTAGTTAATGGAAACGCCCATGCTCAGTTATCGTCACGGTTATCATGCAGGCAATTATGCCGATGTACTTAAGCACGCAATGCTTATTCAAGTATTAAAAGCGATGCAGAAAAAAGATAAACCTTATGTGTATATCGATACTCATGCAGGCGCAGGCGCGTACTCGCTAACCGATGAGTTTGCCCAAAAGACCGGTGAATACTTAGAGGGTGTTGCCAAATTATGGGACCACGCTAATTTACCCAGCGCATTAGCCGATTATGTTGAATCGGTACGACACTTTAACGCTGAATTTGATGGCGAGTTAACGGTTTACCCTGGCTCACCGGCCATTGTCGATGTTGAACTTCGCCCGCAAGACCGTATGGTGTTACACGAACTGCACATTACTGATCATGAATTACTTGAAAATTATTTTATTAAAGACAAGCAAGTCAAAGTCATTAAAGGCGATGGTTTGCAGGGATTAATTGCCGCGGTACCGCCATTAGAGCGCCGCGGAGTAATATTAATTGACCCTAGCTATGAAATGAAAACTGACTATCAAGATGTTGCAGAAACCCTCATTAAAGCCCATAAGCGTTTTGCGACTGGGACATTTATTTTATGGTATCCGGTAGTGAAACGTGAGCAAACTGAGGCGATGTTAACCCTGCTCAAAAATAGCGGCATTAAGAAACAACTGCGTATTGAGCAAGCGATTAATGCCGACAGTGATGAGTTTGGCATGACGGCTGCTGGTTTATGGGTGATTAATCCTCCTTGGCAAATGGATGTATTGGCTAAAGAAGCACTGGATTATTTAGCGCCTTTATTAGGCCATGCCGACGGAAAAACGACGGTAAAGTGGGAAGTGGGCGAATAATTATTATACCCATTCTATTCATTCTGCTGTACGGTTTTATTAATGAGTACTGATATATAAAAATGCCCAAACAGCAGCAACTGTTTGGGCATTTTTGATGATTATCTTTGATATACATTACGGGTTTTTATTTAAAAAATGCCCCTGCAGCGCCTGGAAATACCACGGGGCTGACATTACCATTGGCAGCGACACTCGCGACGCCAAATAGATAGTTGTCGATAACCATATTATCTAAGGTGAACTGATCCACTTTGCCGACATAGCGACTATGAGTCCATTGTGGCACTGTCGTTAATCGCCAATAAATGCGATAGCCGACAATGGTTTTATCGTCACTCTTTGCCCAGCTTAACGTAGTGCTCGGTGACACTTGCCCTGCAATGGTAACCTTGGTTGGCGGCGCGGGCGCCCACGCCATTGAGGCTAAACTAAGGGCATTTAATGTGGTGAGCTTAGCAGTAAAATCAAAATCTACCCCGTCAATCACATCACCATACGCAATGCCGTTTTCAACACGAATATCTTGATGTTGGCGATTATAGTTCTCGTTGGTTTCCATGATACGAACGGCAGGTAAACCGGCCTGATTAAACGGTAAATGATGACCACCACGGCCAAAGCGGTCGAGGCGATACACTAGCATCACCTCCAAATTAGTCATGTATTGGTCAGCTAATGACTTAATTTTACGGGCTAGATTACGTGACGCGGAATCATTCTCGCCGCCGCTAAAATAACGCTGTTTGGCTTCTTCTGCGGTTTCGGTAAAACGTACCCCTTCAGAAAACACCCGTACACTACTATTATTAATCACCCCATTAATGCCAGAGATATTGCCAATCATGTCGTTGTTTAATACTGCTTGCACTTGCCAATTTTGCGCTTTGGCATAGTCAGCTAAAATATTACCGCCATACAAGCCTTGCTCTTCGCCCGACAACGCCGCATACACAATCGTGCCGTTAAATTGATATTTTGACAATACTCTGGCAGCTTCTAGCGCTCCAGCAACACCCGATGCATTATCGTTTGCTCCAGGAGAAACCGACGTCGCATCCAATACATCACTGACACGCGAATCAATGTCACCGCTCATCATCACTACGCGCTTAGGGTCGGTTTTACCGCGTTGAATGGCGATAACGTTAACCACTTCCGTTGGGTTCGCGATTCGCTTGCCTTGAACTGTGTCACCCACAGTAATAACCTCTAAACAACCGCCGCACTCTGTTGATATCCGCTTAAATTCTGCTTCAATCCAACGCCTTGCCGCGCCAATACCTTGTTTGTCCGATGCAGTATCTGACAAGGTATGGCGGGTACCAAAACTGACTAAAGTGCGAAGATCTTGTTCAATTCGTTTGGCTTGTGGTGCGCTAGCAATGTCGTATAAACGCATATCTTCTTGTGATGGGGCGACTAGCGATGATTTGTCTGCAGCAAATGCGGGTAACGCCGCAGCCCCTAATACCAATAGCCCAGTAATACTGGCCATACAATAACCGTTAGTACGACTCATTTTAACGCGCTTAGGTTGAACGTTTTCAATTAGTTGATTCATCAATAAATACCTTAAATTAACTGGATAATGCTTTTTGGTAACGTTTTAATAAGATTTTTACCCGCATCACATAAGCTTGTGTTTCAGGATAGGGCGGTATACCGCTGTATTGCATCACAGTAGTCGGACCGGCATTGTATGCCGCACAAGCTAAGTCGATGTCGCCGTCAAACTGACTTAATAACTGGGCAAGATAACGGCTACCACCGCGAATATTTTGTTGCGCATTAAAAGGATCATCCACCCCCATGTCCTTGGCAGTCCCTGGCATTAATTGCATCAGGCCTTTGGCGCCAGCTTTTGATAGCGCTCGCATTTTAAATGCCGACTCTGCATGGATAACGGCGCGGATTAATGCCGGGTCTAACTGATATTGGCGCGCAGCCAACGCAACGTCGGTAGTAAAAGGTGAGGTAAATAGTGGGATCTTATACCAGTCGATAACCGAATCGACTCGACACGCAAAGCATTCATACAGTAAAACTTGGAAGTCTTGATGTGATGGTTGCTGATCACTAAATACCATCACGCCGTTGGTTTGCTTGTATTGATATACTTTACGTTTTTCAACGCCAAAATCACTGACAATACCATTTTCGGAGTAAAGGGCCTTCACCCTAGGCTTACTTGGAACCCCGCTCGGTTGCGTTAACGGATAATCATTGGTCAGGGTGCGTTGTTGCGGTGTTTCGCCGACAAAGCCGGCGTCCAATAACCATTGATCATTCGCAGGCTGATCATTCACCGATGTAGTTTTACCTTGATTCATCACATTATTCACTTCGAGAGTCGGCGCGATGAGATTTTCAGTAGTAGTACGTTGAGATGGTTGTAACGATAACTGTTTTTTTACTGTGGTTTGCTCAGGAATAAACGTAGCGTTGATTTGCGGTTTTACAACCTCTTCTACGGCAGGATGAACCACTTGTTTGGCTTGTACATGCACTTGTACACAAGCACAAGACAACAGCATACCGATACCCAATAGCGTCTGCTGATTACGCCATATCATTGGGCTAATCATGCACTTGATCAAATATCGGCATCGGCGCGATACGAGCCAATTTAGCCACAGCAGCACCTGGGAAAATTTTAACACCACTGTTCAACTCATCGACAGCTTTACGATAAAAATCTTCTGCGTGAACAAAATCGAGTACTAATTGTAAATATTCGGCAAGCTTGTCTTCACTCAACTTGTCTTTATTCACCGTAGCTAATAACGCCTCTAAACCTTGATCAATTTGTTGCCAAGCAGCAATCGATACTGACAAAGAGCCGCCCGTCACGTTTGACGCTTCAATGGGTTGTCCCCAATCATGCTGAGGTTGCAGTTGTTTTAGTTGCTGTAATTGGGCTTGCTGATCATCCGTTAAGGGATGGTAAGACGGTCTGGCCTGACACAGCTCAGTAAACAGCGTCAATCGCATATCAATTCTTGAGTCGATCACTTTCAGTGCTTCAATGGCTGAAGTGCGTTTTTTAAGTAAACTGGCATACCAAAGATAGGCCAAAATAGTGGCTAAAGTAAGGCTAAGTAACAGCGCCTGCATGATGACATCCTTTATTCTTGTTATTAGCTATCATAATCATAATTTAATCAAAAGTTCATCTTTATCGGCGCAACCTTAGCGAAAAAACAACCACTAAAGTCTAAACCCTGTGCCTGTAGATGTTAATAAACTGTTTTGATTAAGATCTTAACTATAACACAAGTATCCGCACTGGCACGGTCAAATATTCTACAGTTGATTTTTTAATGTTTAGCCTTATCAACCACCTAAATCAATGTTGATAAGGGCGTTTTTTAAACACTCTTACAGTTTTCTATCGAATAATAATAAGAATATCGTTAAATAATGCTGACTTAACACCCTTTAAGCAATTTATTAATGACGATACCGACATCTACACAATAGACACAAAAAAGCCCAGCAGAACTGGGCTTTTAAACTTAACGATTTAAAAAATTAAATATCTTTTCTATCGTTATCGACTTTCTCATCTTCTTCTGCAGTGGGCTTTTCACGCTTACTGAAAAGGCGCTCAACCACCACAAAGAATAGCGGCACAAAGAAAATACCTAAGAATGTCGATGATATCATACCGCCTAATACCGCAGTACCAATGGCATTTTGACTACCAGAACCCACTCCAGAACTAATGGCTAATGGCAGTACACCTAGACCAAATGCTAATGAAGTCATCAGAATTGGACGTAAACGCACTCGCACCGCATGCAAGGTGGCCTCGATTAATCCCGACCCTTTTTCGTAGTATTCCTTAGCAAACTCGACAATTAAGATGGCGTTTTTAGTCGCTAGGCCCACCGTAGTTAACAAGCCGACTTGGAAAAACACGTCATTAGGTAAACCGCGAGCACTCATTGCCAATAGCGCACCGATAACCCCAACGGGAACCACTAAAATAACTGACAATGGTACCGACCAGCTTTCATACAGCGCCGCGAGTACCAAGAACACGATTAACACCGACAAAGCATATAAGCTCGGTGCTTGGTTACCCGATAGACGTTCTTCGTACGATAAGCCATTCCACTCTAAGCCATAACCAGGCGGTAGTTTCTTGGCCATCTCTTCTAACGCATCCATTGCAGCACCGGTACTATAGCCTGGTACTGTTGAGCCCTGAATATTAATTGCAGGTACACCGTTAAAGCGTTGTAATTGCGGCGAACCGAACTCCCAAGTACCTGATGCAAATGCCGAAAACGGTACCATTTCGCCAAGGTTGTTACGCACATACCAAGAGTCTAAGTCGCCAGGCTGCATACGGTATTTAGCCTCACCTTGAACATAAACTTTTTTCACTCGGCCACGGTCAATAAAGTCATTTACATATGACCCACCCCATGCCGTTCCTAAGACACTGTTGACGCTGTTGATATCAATGTCTAACGCACGCAATTTAGCGTGATCGACATTAATTTTGTATATCGGCGCATCTTCTTGACCATTTGGACGCACCCCAACAAGGTTAGCGTTTTGTGAGGCCATGCCTAATAATTGATTACGCGCCTCAATTAACTTGCTATGCCCTTGACCGTTTAAGTCTTTCAGATAGACGTCAAAACCATTTGCAGTACCCAGTTCAATCACTGATGGTGGCACAAAGGCAAATACTAACGCCTCTTTGATTTGCGAAAAACGGCCCATGGCTCGACCCGCCAACGATTTCACATCTTCACCCGGCGCCTCACGTGTAGACCAATCTTTTAAGCCCACAAACGCAAGACCCATATTTTGCCCAGAACCGGCAAAACTAAAGCCTGCAACGGTAAACACTGAATTTACAATGTCTTTTTCTTCAGTAAGGTAATAATCAGAGACCTCTTTTAAGACCTTAACCGTGCTTTCTTGAGTTGAATTGGTTGGCAAAATTGCTTGAGTGAACAAGATGCCTTGGTCTTCATCAGGTAAGAATGCGGTTGGCATGCGTAAGAAAATCCAACCCACAGCGATAACCAAACCAACGTAAATCAACATGACTCGAAAAGAGCGTTTAAGAATACTGCCCACACTCGATTCATAACGCGATGTCATTGCATCAAACTTGCTATTAAACCAACCGAAGAAACCTGTATCGGCATAGGTATGGCCTTTTTTAATCGGCTTTAGCATGGTGGCGCATAATGCCGGTGTCAGCACAATCGCCACAAATACCGATAAGGCCATCGCCGATACAATAGTGATCGAGAACTGACGATAAATAACTCCAGTGGAACCAGACATAAAGGCCATTGGGACAAACACCGCCGACAAGGTCAAACCGATCCCGACTAAGGCACTGGTGATTTGGTCCATTGACTTGCGGGTGGCTTCAAGCGGGCTTAAGCCCTCTTCAGACATGATCCGCTCAACGTTCTCAACCACCACAATCGCGTCATCCACCAGCAAACCAATGGCCAAGACCATGGCAAACATGGTTAAGGTATTGATGGTAAAACCTGATGCAGATAACACAGCAAACGTTCCTAACAGCACCACCGGAACAGCAATAGTTGGAATAAGTGTGGCTCTAAAATTTTGCAAGAACAGATACATAATCAAGAACACCAACACAATGGCTTCTATCAGTGTCTCTACAACCCCTTCAATGGATTGCTCTATGAATGGCGTGGTGTCATAGGGATAAACAACTTCAAGCCCTTGAGGGAAAAACTCTTTCATCTCATTGACTTTAGCCTTAATACCTTCCGCCGTATCTAACGCATTCGCACCCGTGGCTAACTTAAACGCTAAACCTGAGGCAGGCTTACCATTATAGTATGAGTCAACCGCGTAGCTTTCTGCGCCTAATTCGACTCTGGCGACATCGCCTAAATAAACATTGGCACCTGATGAGTCAGATTTAACAATAATTTGCTTAAATTGCTCTGGGGTTTGTAATCGACTCTGCGCTGATACGGTCGCGTTAAGTTCTTGGCCTGCAACCGAGGGAGCACCACCTAATTGACCTGCTGATATTTGTGCGTTTTGCTCACGTACCGCTGCAATAACATCAATACTTGTTAATTTGTATTGGGTTAACTTAAGCGGGTCTAACCAAATACGCATAGCATATTGCGCACCAAAAAGGGTGATCTCACCAACCCCAGGTACACGACTCATTGGATCTTGAACATTGGCAGCAACATAATCAGAAATATCGCTTTTGCCCATTGAACCATCAGCAGACACAAAACCGAGTACCATTAAAAAGCCCGAACTGGACTTGTTAACTTGTACACCTTGTTGCTGAACTTCAGTAGGTAACAAGGGGGTAGCCGCTTGCAGCTTATTCTGAACTTGCACTTGAGCAATATCAGGATCGGCCTCAGCGTTGAATGTTAACGTAATCTTGGTATTACCAAAACTGTCACTGGTTGAAGAGATATAGCGTAAGTGATCAAGTCCCGTCATGCGCTGCTCAATCACCTGAGTAACCGTGTCTTCCATGGTTTTAGCCGAAGCTCCAGGATAGAAAGCACTGATCACCACAGTTGGTGGTGCAATGCTCGGATACTGTGCAATGGGCAAGCCTCTAATGGCTAGTACACCCGCGAGCATAATCAATAATGCAATCACCCATGCAAAGATAGGGCGATCAATAAAAAAGCGAGCCATAATTATTCCCTATTTCTGTGGTTGGTCAGCCGTTAAAACCTGTGGTGAAACCGGTACACCAGGGCGGATTTTTTGTAATCCTTCAACAATTAATTTATCACCAGCAGATAAGCCATCAACAATACGCCATTGATGGTCAATCACTTCGGCTGTTTTTACTACACGCATTTCGACATTGTTGTCTTGATTGACAATCATTGCGACGGCTTCACCTTTGGAATTACGCGTAATCGCACGTTGCGGCACTAAAATCGCTTGTGGATCTTGGCCAGCATTTAATAGCGCACGAACAAACATTCCAGGTAACAATATGCCGTCAGGGTTAGGGAACTCTGCACGTAAGGTTACCGAACCGGTAGTTTCATTAACATTGACTTCAGAAAATTGAAGTATGCCCTCTTGTTCGTAGGTCCTGCCGTCTTCAAGCACCAAGGTCACTTCGGCATTGTTACTTTTCAGTAACTCACCAGAACGTAAGTTCGCTTTTAAACGCAGTAGTTGTGCACTCGACTGAACGATATCGACATTAATCGGGTCAAGCTGTTGAATAGTCGCTAGCGTGGCACTTTGATTGGCGGTAACTAACGCGCCAGCGGTCACAGCTGATTTACCAATACGACCTGAAATAGGGGCTTTCACTTCAGTATATTCAAGGTTAATTGTCGCTGTATTAATGGCGGCTTTAGCAACCGTTACGGAAGCTTGCGCTTCTTTATATGCCGCTTCTGCTTCATCAAAGTCTTGCTTACTAATGGCATTGGTTTTCACTAACTCGGCATAACGCGCCGCTTTCGCTTTTGCTGAGACTAACCCTGCATTTGCACTCGCAAGAGCGGCTTCTGCACTGACAAGAGCTGCACTATAAGTGGCTGAATCAATTTGATACAGTGATTGACCTTGCTCAACTTCGGTCCCTTCTGTAAAAGCTCGTTTGGTTATAATACCAGAGACTTGTGGACGCACTTCGGCTTCTAAAAATGCTCGACTGCGCCCGGGTAGTTCAACTTGAATCGATTGCGAAATCGCTTCAACGGTCATCACGCCAACAGGTGTAGGGGGCCGCGGTTGTTGTGATTGGGCATTTTCATCCCCTTGACCACAAGCGGTAATCCATAATGCTGCAGAAATAACTGCGGCGACTTTCAATGCTTTGTGCATGAGTGCTCCTACTCCAATATATTTTCAATATGTCACCCTCAATGTTGAGCAGCCCATTTGAAAGTAGCTAATATTAAACTGTTAAATTTTCTGTGTACTTTATCGCATAGGTGTAAAAACCAAACAACTCAGCTCATGCGAATAAATTGTAAATAAATAATAAGCTTACGTTCTCTATCACTAAATGTTGATTTATTGTAAACGCAGGGCGAGTAATCAAACAAACTCGACCTATTGATTCATGAAATACACCATTAGATAACATCTTGGTAAAATTAATTTGTCGTTTAACAATGCTTATCGATATGCACTGTTAATAGATTAACTTAGTTGTTATTCATGACAAGCTTATTTACTTCATCCGCCTTTTGTGGCTCAAGCATAATAGTACGCCACCACAACTCGTCAGCGTGTGGATTTGCCAACATCACCGCCTGCCCAAACTTAGGGGTCAGCAAAGTAACGTCATTGTGTTTAGCCAATTGACTAATGCGTTCAAAAGGTTCAAACCAATCATGCAGGGCTAAATCAAAGGTGCCATTGTGTACTGGCATCATCGCCTTTGCGCGAACATCAAGATGTGCTTGTAAGCTTTGTTCTGGCAACATATGGATTTCACTCCACAATTCATTATAGGCGCCGGTTTCAATCATGCTGAGGTCAAACGGTCCATAACGCTCACCAATTTGTTTGAATCCATTAAAATAGCCACTGTCACCGCTGAAAAATACTTTGTACTGTAGCCCTTGGATCACCCAACTCGCCCATAGGGTTTGATTGCGATCAAGTAGGCCACGGCCAGAAAAATGCTGTGCCGGGGTGGCGGTAATGGTCAACCCATTTAATTCAACCGACTGCCACCATTCCAGTTCGGTCACTTGAATAGGATCGATTCCCCAAGCCGTTAAGTACTCACCCACGTTAAGTGGGGTAACAAAATGCTGCACTTTAGTCGCCAATTGTTCAATCGCGGCCTTATCAAGATGATCATAATGATCGTGGCTAATAATAACGGTTTTAATCGCCGGTAAATCGGCAATACTAATGGGTGATTGATGGAAACGTTTCGGTCCTGCCCACTGCACTGGAGATGCTCGCTCGCTAAACACCGGGTCAATCAGCAAGTATTCGCCATCGATACGCATTAATAACGTTGAATGGCCTAAACGATATACGGCATCTTCTGTCGATTGCGCCAATATCTCTGGGGTTAATTCGGCTAATGGAATCGCATCTTGGGGAATGGGCGCTTGGCGCTTTGTCGACCAATACGCTTTGGCGATAGGCCATAAACTGCTAAAACCGGCTTGGTAGACTTTTTCGGTATTGCTGAAAATTTGCGTTTTATGTCCACGAGATGTAGACCAACATTTACTGAGCCAAATAATAGCAATCAATACACCAAGCACTAATAAAAGACTGATTAATATTTTCATCTATCGCTTCCAAAAGTAAACTACACGGTGTAGTTTAATAATGAATTGCTAAAAAGTAAACTGCTCAGTGTAAAATATTACAATAAGATGGCTTAGATGAAACCAATGAAACCAGAAAAGCAAACATGCAGCCAAATAAAACGCGCCGCGATTATTGAAGCCGCCAGAACAACCTTTAAAGAATTAGGGGTTGCAGCAACCAGCATGGATAAATTAGCCGAAGTGGCTAGTGTGTCGAAGCGAACAGTGTATAACCACTTTGCCACCAAAGAAGCCTTAGTGATGACCTTGATGACTGACTTATGGCAACAAGCGTTATCGCAGCCATCTGTTGTGTATAACTCACATCAACCTTTGGCTGAACAACTGCAGCAGCTGGTGCGTTTTGATATGGACTACATTCAATCAGAAGAGCACATTGAAGTGTCGCGAATGGTGATTGGCCATCTCTTTTATACCACTGAGATGCAGCAAGAATTGCAAAAAATCATCAAAGAAGAAACGGCTATTTTACGTTGGATAAAAGCGGCAACGCTGGATGGACGCTTAACGGTGACCAATGTTGAACAAGCCCAAACAGAAGTACAAAGCTTGATTAAAGGCCAATGTTTTTGGCCATTAATATTTAGAGTTGAATCGCCATTAAACGATCAGCAAAAAGATGACATTGCGACTGAAATAGCTAAAATGTTTTTATGTCGCTATCAAGTATGACGACATAAAATACCCCATTAAACTCGATTATCGCCCACGCCTAACGAAATAACCCGACTGATATGCGCTAAGCTCAATCCTGACTCTTGTTGCCATTGATTAAACGCCGCTTGAGTTTGGCGCAACGCGGTTTGCGATGTAAAACCTGCATCAACCACGTTATGGCCAGTTAAATACGCCTGTACATCTTGGGTGAGTAAAAAAGTATCTTTGCCCATGGTACGCAGAAAATAAGGCCCAGTATTGCCGCCTAAACGGGTGCCGCGCTTTTTGAGTGTTCGCCATAAACCGGTAATATCATCAGTTGGCCACTGGGCGATAAACGCTGCAAAACTTCCGTATTCAGCACTGATGGCTTGTACCATATAAGCGTTATCAACAATGGCTTGAGTTTTCTTTTGGTGCCTAATCAATGCAGGATCGCTAGCGCGTTGTTGAATTTGATCAGGTGATAGCATTAGCACCTTCATCGGTTCAAAGTCAAAAAAGGCTTTTTCGTAAGCGGGCCATTTATTGACCACCACTCGCCACACAAAGCCACTTTGAAACACTTGTTTGCTGAGAGCAGACAATAGAGTGGCATCTGAATAATCGCCAATATCATCGGCCGTTAAAGTGTGTGGTAATAATGACTTTACCGCTTCTGGGCCGCCTTTTCGTTCGCAAGCGCGCGCCCACATATCGTTGAACTTTTCTAATGTCGCCACACCTCAGCCTCACTACCGTATTCATTACACGCCAAAATGCATTACACGCCATATTCATTCACGTCAGCATTTATCACTGATACGTGGTTACCTATAATCCAGTTTACTTTGAAGTGTATTTCAATTCTCGGCGATTAAATATTACGTTGTTTTTTAAGCTGTAAAAACTGTTTCCATTTAATCACTTCTGCTGGCATTTCAGGCGCACCATTGGTGTAGCCTGCTGCGGTAATTAAGGTTTCAATGGGGACTTGCTTGCCTCGACACATAAATACTCCACGTACATGGGCAATGCAATGCAGGCCACGCTCGGTGAGTATGCGATGCTCAATATAAAAGTACTTTTCGTCCCAGCCGACAATTTTAGTTTCGATGGTAAACTTTTCAAACGGTTTGATATCGCGGATATAAGTAAACTCTGCGGCATTGACGATGGGAAACCATTTATTTTTTAAAAACGGCTTCATCAAACCTATTTCGGCAATCAAATAGGTTCGTGCTAAATCAAAAAAAGCAGGATAGCGAGAGTTAGTTAAATGCAAATTGATGTCGCAATCTAACGGCAAAACACGATAATTAATCCGGCTAGAATCTATAAAACCTATTTTTTTACAATGACCTATTCGCCATAAAAACAACCAAATAAAACGAAAATACAGGTTCATGAACAGTTTACTCCTAATGTAAGCGCAACAGGCTAACAAAGGTCATACCAGTGAGCAAGCTTGTCCACCTGATTAGACTAATAATACTCCCATGCAGCACTTAACATGATTGAGCAATAGTATTGTTCTATTCTCATAAAACAGTTATTAGCAACGCTTTATTACATTAATGCGACCGATCCCCCTTTTCATCTTAATCTGAACTGATTACCATAGCGACGCGTACTTTGGTGAGCAACACTTTGAGCTCCCATCCCTTAACGCACACTTATTGTTTTTAATTCTCAGGGCGGGGTGCGATTCCCCACCGGCGGTATACTTGAAAAAGTGAGCCCGCGAGCGCTCGATTCGTCGAGGTCAGCAGATCTGGTTACTTAGGCCATTACTCTTAAATTAGTCATGCCTAACAGTCCAGAGCCGACGGTTATAGTCCGGATGAGAGAGAATAAAGATACATCATAAGCCTCGGCTTTTAGGTGCAATTTGTTTTGGATTTATATCCCTCTTTATAAGCCCTGATTCTGGTCATTTTAGGAGTACAACCATGAATCAGTTATCACTACTTGCCGAATTTGGCGAACCAATCATGCGTGTCGAAAACGCATTAGCTGCACTAAGAGAAGGTCGAGGCGTATTGCTTCTAGACGATGAAGACCGCGAAAATGAAGGCGACGTTATTTATTCAGTCGAACATTTAACCACACCTCAAATGGCGTTAATGATCCGCGAATGCAGCGGCATTGTGTGTTTATGCTTAACTGACGCTCACGCTAACAAGCTTGAATTGCCACCGATGGTTATTAATAACAACAGCGCCAATCAAACCGCATTTACCATCTCCATTGAAGCAAAGCTTGGTGTCACCACGGGTGTATCGGCTCAAGACCGCGTCACCACCATTAAAACCGCGGCAAACCGCAATGCCAAAGCATCTGACTTAGCCCATCCTGGACATGTGTTCCCATTACGCGCTCGCGCTGGCGGAGTAATGTCACGCCGCGGCCATACCGAAGGTACAGTCGACTTAATGCAAATGGCCGGATTAATGCCTGCCGGGGTGTTATGTGAACTGACCAACGAAGATGGCACCATGGCTAAAGCACCTGAAATTGTCGCTTTTGGCCGTAAGCACAATATGCCAGTACTGACCATTGAAGACATGGTGATGTACCGCAACCAGTACGATTTAAAGCTGGCGTAATATGTTACCAAGACGTCATTCATAACCAGACATTTATCTGCTGTGAATGAATATGGAATAACACGATTAAGAGGTGCAAAGCACCTCTTTTTTTATGTTTGAAATCATGGCATTTATAGAAAATAAAGCAATATGGGTTAATTCTTGTGTGATTCGCTATTTGCCATCCATGACCGCGCTGCCGTTTCCCCTTCACTTTCCATAAGTCACCGCCGCACCACCTCAAATTTTAACTCAACGAGTATGCTTAGGGCATGCAACGCTTTACATTGCAGATTTAAAAAAGCAGGATAAATAATCTCAATCGTTTTCCTCACCGATCCCTTTGAGAATTAGCCAATATGAAATAAAGGACGCTAATGAGTAAATGGAATACGACCAGCACACTATCTCTTTACTTAACGCTAATTTGCTCCAGTGCAGTAGCCAGTTTTCTGAAATATTCTTTGGAAGATAGCTTCACTGGTTTATCGGACTTACCGGGTATTGTTGATATCGGTATTTATGCCGCCCTAATGACAGCGCTTTATTATTTTTTTGCTCAACTTTTTAACTGGTTGTACTCTGAAGTACAGAAAAATGACGACGGAAATTCAACTGAGGATAATAAATTGGGCAGGTAACAATGAATAATTTTACCAAAAATATCACCCCTTACGTGCAAGAGCAGTTATCTAAAGCAGATCAATCCGACCGTTTAGGCGATGTTGCAGATTCATTTGTTTACCTTGAGAATGCCCACGTGCTTGGGCAAGAATCAACCTATTGGCATATAAAAGTGCATTATTTAATGCTGCGTTGGGCGATAAAACAGCGTGATATTAACTAAGCCATCGGCCAAATTATTCGGATCATTGGGGCGGCTTTATTAACTGCAATAAAAGGCGTACCAATGGGGAATACTGGCGGTAGTAATGTTAGCCCTGTAAAAGTTATGCCCATTAAGCCAGAGCATGCCGAAATCATAGCGAAAGTAAAAAAAACGATATCTCACTAGCTAGAAAGATTAACAGATGCCCTAGTTTAATCATCCTGTATAACGACCTAAAGAATGATAAATCCATCACTAGGTATACAAAGACAGTTTTCAACTTTAAACATGATATATGGGGGTTCACATGAAACGAGTCACAGGTATCGGCGGCATATTTTTTAAAGCAAAAGATGCACCTGCATTGCAGGCTTGGTACAAGCGTCATCTCGGCATTGACGTTCAAGAATGGGGCGGCACTGCTTTTTCTTGGACCGACTCAAATGACAAGCCCGTAGGTGGAACCACTATCTGGGCCGTGAGTTCAGAGAAAAGCTACCAATTTGCCCCAAGCCAAGCCCCATTTATGATCAACTACCGCGTTGAAGACCTTCACGCTGTCGTCGCAGCCCTCAAAGCAGAAGGCTGTAATGTCCTCGATAAAATAGATGAATCTGAATACGGCAAATTCGCGTGGGTAATCGATCCAGAAGGGAACAAAGTCGAGTTGTGGCAACCACCTTGGGGTCAGTAGCTGCACTTTTAACATCCATGTGAAATTAACTTGGATACAAACTAAATCACAATGCAGTAATAAACGTCTGATACTGACTCATGGTATTGGCATCGTCTAACATGCCTTGATGGCCAACGTTGGGCACCATAATTAACTGCTTATTGGCTGACTGACTAGCTACAAACAGTTTTTCAGACAGTTCAGGCGGGACTTCTTCATCATCTTCTGCCGCAATCACCAATAATGGCCCTTGATAATATTGCGCTACCACTTGCTTATTATCTGCTTTACGAAAATCATCTGACATTTCCAAAGTCATAAACGGTGCCATATACCAAGGTGTTTTTTCATCAACCCAGTCGTCGGCATTAGTTGCTGAACCGTGTAAAACCAGCGCATCTATTTTATTATTTTTTGCTAAATCAGCGGCAATAAAACTGCCTAGTGAGTAACCGTGCAATATCACTTTTTCAGGCTGATATTGCTGATGTAAATAATCCAGTTGTTGCTGTGCATCTGCAATAATATTGTTAATGCTTGGTTGGCCTTCACTTGCCCCTAATCCACGGCGATCCATCACTAAAATGTCGGTATTGAGCGTTGATAATGTGCTAAGTACCGACAGGCCATGTGGTTCGATTTTCATGCCGTTGCCTTGATAAAAGACCAAGGTTGTAAGGCTATTGGGGTTATCGATATAAAAACCATTTAACTTAACGTGATCACTTGCCTCTAAGCTGAGTTGGGTAATCAAATGATTAGGCATCGCCTGCTGTAATTGTTGAGTAAACTCAGCGGTAAAGGCTGCGGGGACTTCATCGCTGGCAATAAAGGTGCTTTCACTTAGGCGCATAGTACAGGCAGAAGTCATTAGTATTGTGGTGCCTATCATTGCACCTGTAGTGATTTTTTTTAGCAAACCTTGCATGTCATCTTCCTTAATTTATTCATCGTCCTTGTGGACTAAAATGTCACCTGGCGAGCATTGTAAATGCCGACAAATAGCGTCTAGAGTCGAAAATCGAATGGCTTTTGCGCGGCCACTTCTAAGCACTGACAAATTTTGAGGGGTTATACCTATCAATTCGGCCAATTCAGTGGACTTCATTTTTCGCCTTGCCAACATCACATCCAGCTCAATAATTATGGCCATTAAATTGTCAACTCCACCTCTTCTTGAAGCTCAGTTGCATGCTTCATTACCCATGCCACACAGTAAAAAATCATTCCGAAAAGTGCATACTTTAACTCTTGGCTGCCAAGGCTAAAATAAACAGGTACCGCACTTGATGTACCGCTAAAGTGCAATGTAAATGCGATGATCATCGGGTAAAAAAGGCTGAGTAAAATCCAGACTAAAAATACCAAGGCAATACGGCTCAAGCAGCGGAAGTTACTTGGGGTAAACACATGACCTTGCTGATACAGCCCAAAAAGTTGGTAGAGAAAATAGTAAATAAACAGGTAAGGTAGAATTTCAACACTGCCCAGAATGATCCCCGGATGAAATCCCGCATCATAAAGGCTTTGAGCGAGTGCTTGCCAAGGTTTACCAAAGTCGACCGCTAGATAACTACTAAACCAACCCCACCAGTCAATCGTTAACACATACTCGCCCGCTTGGAATTTTCCGAACACCATAGTGCCGCTATAACTAGTGACTTGTAATAAAGCTAAAAATACAATCAGCCATTTAATCCATTTACTTAACGAGACAATTCTATCCATGATTATTCTAAGCTGGTTAATGTTAAAGCAAAGTTAACACACAAACCCTTTACCAGCAATAAATTATCGATAAACGATACTTTTTGACTATTAATATCTATTGGGCACAGCCAAATCATTTGTTTGAATCACCATTAAAGGCTATCGTATTAAATGACGAAAGTGCCTATATGGTTGATTAAAAATGAGTGACATAATTTCGTTGATAATATTCAAAAGTCTCTATCAGATAGCCTTGTTTCACATCAGCAGCACATAAGAGTAAAGTCAGCAAATCGCTATAATAAAAGCTTTTTAACAGATAGATAATTAGTGACGCAAGGGGCAATTATGAACATGAAAGCGTTCTCGACGTTAGTCGGATTATCAGCTTATACACTGCGTTATTATGAGAAAGTCGGTTTACTCAACAATATTCAGCGCAATAGCAGTGGCCATCGAGCCTATACAAGCAAAGACTTGGAATGGGTTAATTTTGTCAAACGCCTCAAAGATACCGGTATGCCTTTAGCCGAAATCCAACAATACGCCCGATTACGAGAGTTAGGTTCAAGTACAGTGTTAGACCGCCAACAACTACTTGAGCGTCACAAAGACCAGTTGCAAGCTCACATTGAACGACAGAAAAATCATTTACTGGCGCTAGAAAACAAAATTAGTTTGTATAAAGCCAATAAAGTCAGTTGACTTAGAGTTAACTCTAACTTGTAAAGTGTGACTTCTACTTATCGATAGGAGTACATCAATGCCAAACTCAAGATTCACTTTAGGCTTGGAGCAGTTGTCAAAAATTGACGGCGAAGCGGGTCACAATGTAATCGAAAGCCTGCAAGATATTTGTCCTGACTTAGCCCGCTTTACTATTGAATATCCATTTGGCGATATCTATAGCCGACAAGCATTAGATGTAAAATCACGAGAAATAGCCACCGTTGCCGCGCTAACCGCCTTGGGTAATTGTAGACCTCAACTCAAGGTTCATTTGAATGCGGCTTTGAATGTTGGATGCAGCGAAGATGAAGTAAAAGAAGTACTGTTACAAATGTCAGTTTATGCAGGCTTCCCGGCGGCGTTAAATGGTATGTTTGCATTTAAAGAAGTCCTTCAAGAGCGACAGGCATAACAAATGACAAATAAGGCTTAACAGGTAACGAATATCGCTCTACATTATTTGAGTATATAAGTCTTAAAAATAAATAAAAAAAAGCATAAACCGAGGTTTATGCTTTTAACGTTTTAACGATGTTTATTCGCAGGTTTACACCGCAATACCGCTGTGGCGCAATAACGCATCGGTATTGGGTTCACGGCCCATAAAGCGTTTAAACAACTCCATAGGCTCTTCGCTGCCGCCCATTTCAAGAATATTGTTTAAGAAGCTCTTACCCGTTTCTGAGTTGAAAATACCTTCGACTTCAAAACGCGAGAACGCATCGGCCGATAACACTTCTGCCCATTTATAGCTGTAATAACCTGCGGCATAACCACCGGCAAAAATATGCGCGAAACCGTGTTGAAAACGGTTAAAGCTTGGCGGTGTTAACACCGCTATTTGGCTACGCACTTCATCTAAAATACCTTGAATGTCGACGCCTTTAGCTGGGTCAAATTCATGGTGCATTCTAAAATCGAACAATGAAAGCTCAAGCTGACGCACCATCATCATGCCTGAATGGAAGTTTTTGGCGGCTAACATTTTATCAAGTAGCACTTTAGGTAATGGCTCGCCTGTTTCATAGTGGCCAGATATTTCCGCTAACGCTTCTTCTTGCCAGCACCAGTTTTCCATAAATTGACTTGGTAGCTCTACTGCATCCCAAGGCACACCATTAATACCCGACACGCCGCCCACATCGACTTTGGTTAGCATGTGGTGAATGCCATGGCCAAACTCATGGAACAAGGTGGTGACTTCGTCATGGGTAAAGAGTGCTGGTTTGCCATCAACAGGGCCGTTAAAGTTACAGGTTAAATACGCCACTGGCTTTTGCAGACCAGTGCTGGTCACACGGCGACCACGACAATCGTCCATCCATGCACCGCCACGCTTACCGCTGCGAGCATATAAATCTAAATAAAAGCTACCACGATGTGTTTTTTGATCGTCAAAAATATCAAAGAAACGCACATCTTTATGCCAAGTATCTACGCCTTTTTGTTCACTGATGGTTAAGCCAAATAAGCGGTTTACCGTGTAAAATAAGCCTGACAAGACTTTGTCTTCAGGAAAGTACGGACGCAATATTTCTTGCGACACTTCATATTTGTACTGCTGCAGTTTTTCAGCGTAAAAGCTTAAGTCCCATGACGCCATTTCGGTCACCTGGTAATGCTCTTTAGCAAAGGCTCGCAGTTCGGCTAATTCAGTTGCCGCTTGGTCTTTAGAACGCTCACCTAACTCGTTTAAAAAGCCTAATACTTGCGCTGGGTTTTCTGCCATTTTGGTGGCTAACGATTTATCTGCGTAGCTGGCAAAACCGAGTAAATTAGCTAACTCGTGACGCAGTGCCACAATTTCATTCATGTTATTGGTGTTATCAAACTCACCGGCATTTGGGCCTTGATCAGACGCGCGAGTGACAAATGCACGATAACACTCTTCGCGTAACTCACGGTTTTCGCTGTAGGTCATTACAGGCAAGTAAGACGGAAAATCGAGGGTAAATAACCAGCCCTTCAGCTCTTTGGCGTCGGCCATTGCTTTGGCGGCGGCGATGGCTGACTCAGGTAAACCCGCTAAGTCTGCTTCGTCGGTGATAAGCTTAGTCCACGCTTCTGTTGCGTCTAGCAGCTGGTTAGAAAAGTTGCTTGTGAGTTCCGATAAGCGTTTAACAATTTCGCCATAGCGTGCTTTTTGGCTGTCATCTAAGCCAATACCAGATAATTCAAAGTCAAGTAAGCTTTGTTCGATCAGCATTTTTTGCGCTTGAGTTAACTGGGCAAAATCTGCCGACTCATGGATCGATTTATACGCCTCGTACAAGCCCTGATGCTGACCCACATAAGTGCCATAATCAGACAAAAGCGGTAAACAAGCATCGTGAGCATCGCGTAATTCATCACTACTGATCACCGAGTTCATGTGTGACACCGGCGACCAAACTTTACTTAATTCATCATCGACTTCTTCAAGAGGCTCAATCAGATTATCCCAAGTGTATTGGCTATTTTTTGCTAATAGTACTTCAATGGTCTCACGACATTTGGCAATGCCTTGCTCAACCGCAGGCTGAATGTGTTCAGGTTTGATTTTTGAAAATTCTGGTAATTCTGCGCTACTTAGCAATGGATTGCTCATAAAGATTCCTCGAGATATTTCGCGTGAGTATTTAGCTCGTAAGTATCCCAATTATATTGGGCTAATTTATTCATTTTTCAAGTTTGATGCTGATTAAATCAAGCCTAATCATATTTTTCACCACAAACTTCTCCCAATCAGTGACCACAAACCATCCAAAACCTGCTTGAATTTGCTTATCCCTAGGCCACCTCGACATGCAGGATCCAACATGTCGAGAAGTAACAGAGTTCAAGGTCGTTATACTATTTTCTGTTTTATAACCCACAAACATGTTGCTTCTCGCCTTGTCCTTCGGGATCGCTGCAACGCGCATGTTGAAGTGGCTTGGGTATATAGGCATCGAAACACACAGCGCCACTCTCCTAGCTAATTTGCGTTAGCCGTAAAGTGATTCGGCTCCCAAATTAACGAGACACTGCGCTTACAAAACAAATATTGACAGTTAGATCCCAAACGAGACTGATTATCATTTCATTTTTACTTGAATGGGCTACCATTCGCTTTATCGACAAACCTTGCCATTAATTAACATGAACGCAATAAACATGACCTTTACTTTTTGCCTGTTAAACCGCAACCATATTGGGCGCGTCGTTTTACTGCCAATGGCTGCCATGATGTGCTTACTGACATCCACGTCAGCATTCGCAATAGTTCAATATCAACCGACTGTCGGGCTTGATGTTGCTTGGGACAATCACTACATCACTGAAGGTCGTAACAATTTGGACCAAGGCGGTATTGCATGGGCAGTTGTCAATGTTGAACAAAATGACCTTGCCGTTTATGCTATAGTAGGCCGAGCAGACCAAGTCGATTATGTGGAATGGAACCTAGGGCTAGAATATACCTTGCATCTAGCCAATGATATTGATGCAACAGTCGGCTACCAGCACTTAGCATTTTATGGCGATGAGCCTTGTTCTGATAATGAGTTTTTCGGTGCGTTAACCATTAATGGCCTAACCTGGTTGGTGCCAGCCATCAACTATACCTATGCAACCGAAGCCGGCGGTTATTTTGTTGAACTGAGCATACATAGCCCATGGGAAATTAATCAATACCTCACTTTGACACCGTACATAGTGCAAGGATTTGATTTTCAATACAGCAGCGAGCAACACAAGGGGGCTAACCATTTCCAATTTGGCCTAGAAGCCGAACATCAACTCAATGATTCAATGGCACTGTCGGCACACATTAGCCACAGCATTGCCCAAGAAGACATTAAGCAACAAGCCCAGGTCGACGAGATTCAAGGCAGCTTAAATCAAACCTATGCAGGGGTACATTTCAACCTACGTTTTTAGAATATATGAACTGGCATTTTAGCATTCCAAGACTAGACTAAGGAGGCAACTGGAAATCTCTTTTACTCAAGCAAGGAAGCTTATGTTAACTCGACTTACTTATATCCTATGTAGCTTATTCGCTGTTCTGATGATGCTATTATCTAGGCCATTACTTGCCAGCGAGCTCACCAAACTGATTATCAAAGAGCCCGATAAACGCCCCCCATTAACCAATGACAATGCCAACTCGCTCCCGTCGCAATACGCGACCGATCATCAAGGTAATGTGATTATTATCCCCACAGAACAACGCTCAGCATTAGAATATCGAGCCGACGATATTTACCTTAAACCGAGTCAGAAAAAACCAACTAATACACAAACCAACACGCGCTCATCAATAACGGCCAGTTCTGGGGTAAACAGTACAACAATCGCTAATGATCCAAGTTGTCGCTGGCTCAATAACCGCATAAAACACCTACAGAAAAAACAACGTCAAACCCAAAACAGTCAATTTAGTCATTATCAAGATGAAATTGATATTAGGGAAAGCGAATGGACCTGCCTTAAGTGTGCAACCAGCGGCCCTAATAACGTTGACCGTGGTGAATGCCAATATAAACGCTAACAATGCATTGGTTTAACGACTAGATTGCAAACACAATCCCCCCTACAATGGATGCATTAACCGTAGTGGAGATCATCATGGCTCAACATTTTGACTATATCGCGCTTGGCGCAGGCAGTGGCGGCATCGCCTCAGCAAACCGTGCCGGAATGCGTGGCGCAAAAGTACTCATTATTGAAGCAAAACAAGTTGGCGGCACCTGCGTGAATGTGGGTTGTGTTCCCAAAAAAGTCATGTGGTATGGCGCTCATGTCGCAGAAGCGCTGAACCTATACGCCAAAGACTATGGCTTTGATGTCACTATCAATAAATTCGACTGGAGCACTTTAGTTGATAATCGTGAAGCGTACATTAGCCGTATTCATGACGCTTATGGCCGTGGATTTGCGAGCAATAAAGTGACCTTCTTAAATGGCTATGGCCGCTTTATCAATAACAACACCATTGAAGTCGATGGCGAGCACTACACCGCCGACCATATTGTGGTTGCCACTGGCGGAGCACCCACCATTCCTGATATTCCGGGCGCCGAATACGGTATAGACTCCGACGGTTTCTTCGCCTTACGCGAGCAACCTAAACGCGTTGCCGTTATTGGCGCAGGTTATATTGCCGTTGAAGTTGCTGGTGTATTGCATGCGCTAGGCAGCGAAACGCATTTATTAGTGCGTAAGCATGCCCCATTGCGTAATTTCGATCCGATATTAACTGACGCATTAGTTGAAGCAATGGCAACTGATGGCCCAACGCTGCACACTCACAGCGTACCCAAATCGGTCACCAAAAATACCGATGATAGCCTGACCTTAGCGTTAGAAAATGGTCAAAGCTTAACGGTTGATTGCCTCATTTGGGCTATTGGCCGTTCACCGTCAACAGGCCATATCGGCTTAGAAAATACCGATGTACAGTTAGATGCAAAAGGCTACGTGATTACTGATGAGCAACAAAATACCACCGCCAAAGGTATTTATTGTGTTGGCGACATTATGGCGGGCGGCGTTGAATTAACTCCCGTTGCGATTAAAGCGGGTCGTTTATTGTCAGAGCGTTTATTTGGTAACATGCCAGACGCTAAAATGGATTACAGTTTAATTCCAACCGTGGTATTTAGTCATCCTCCAATCGGTACTATGGGCTTAACGGAACCAGAAGCTGCCGAAAAATATGGCCAAGACAAGATTAAGGTGTACGCCTCAACGTTCACCTCTATGTACTCTGCAGTAACCGCGCATCGCCAAGCCTGTAAAATGAAGCTAGTCTGTGCCGGTGATAATGAAGTGGTTGTGGGTATTCACGGTATCGGCTTTGGTATGGATGAAATACTCCAAGGTTTTGGCGTAGCAATGAAAATGGGCGCCACCAAAGCAGATTTTGATGCCGTGGTTGCGATACATCCAACGGGTGCTGAAGAGTTTGTTACACTGAAATGATGGACTAGAAAAGTCACTACCACATGTTTAAAAATCTAGAAATTCGAGGTTCTGGCGTTTAAAACTTAATGAGGTAAGCACTGAATACTGAATATAAAAACTGTGAGTAGCTTGATAAGCCTTCACGGTTTTTTTATGCCTGCTTATCCGCGAGCCATTGCAAGAACACCTTAATTGACGGCATGCGCTTATGTGAATGGCCCATAAGTTGAGTCATGGCATAGCTATATTGATAATACATTTCAGCATCATTGGGATGTTTTTGTGCATCGTCACTGTTGATCATCGCGCCGCGTAAATAGTCACAAAGCAACTCGCCACGATTGAATCCGCCCACTTCACCAATTTCTGTCAGGGTTTGTGTATTCCATTGTGCATACTGATTAAGCACTCTATCGAAACGCTCGCGGTAATAGTCGCTGGCTTGTATTAATATTGACTCATTAGGGATAACTCTGGCAATTACGAATGATTGCTCTGATAAAATGCGGTACAAACGTTGGCAATGATGAAAAATAAACCGTAAATAGGGGTCACTATATTGCAGCGTGTCTTGTTCGGCTTGGTTTACCCAATGACGATAATCTGCACTGGCTACGGCCACAATCAAATCGGCCTCAGAGGTAAAATGATTATAAATGGTGCCTTTGGAGATCTGGCTAGCTTGGACTAAATGCGAGCGACACAAATCAAAGGTTTTACGGCCTTTTAAACAGCGTTGTGACACTTCGATCAGATAGTTGCCGCGTTCTTCCCAGCTACTCATTTTAGACTCCACCATACTTGGGTTAAATAAACCGTCATCATCTCACACTTACAGTATAGCAAGCTTTATCGATACCCCAGATTGAGTAATACTGATACCACTATGAACTTATCCAATAGCCCATGTTAAAAATAGAATTGCTTGAAAGTTTTATCGCTATTGCTGAATGTGGCAACTTGTCAAAAGCAGCAGATAAAATTTGCCGAACCCAATCAACACTGAGCTTACAAGTTAAGAAACTTGAAGAGAGTGTCGGCCAATCTTTGCTGATAAGGGACAACAAAGGTGTCACCTTGACTGAGTCAGGTGAAACCCTACTTAACTACGCCTATAAAATGATGCTACTTAACTCACAAGCACTTGATGAGTTAAAAGATTGTCAAAATCGCGAAGTGATCCGTCTTGGTGTACCCACAGATTTTATAAAGTGTTATTTAAGCAGTTGCTTATTAGAGTTTATTCGCGAGTTTACCAATATAGAATTAGTTATCGATACCGATGTGAGTGGCAATTTATATAAACGACTTCATCAAGGTGAGTTTGACGTGATCGTTGCCACTCACTGGCAACTGCCCATAAACGGCGAACTGCTATTTACACGTCGCTTTCATTGGGCTGCTGCAGCTAACGGTAACGCCCATAAAAGCAAAACAATTCCAGTTGGCTTATACCCAGAAAACTGCCCAATTCGAGCACAGGTATTTGCTAATCATCAATTGTCTATGCGTCCTATTAAGGTGTTATTGTCGACGCCATCACCACAAGCATTATGCATGGCAGTTGAGAATGACATAGTGATTGCGCCAGTAGCCGAATTTAGAATTAACGATCAAATGCAGATTTTAGATCCTGTTGTGCATGGCTTACCACCATTGCCGGTGTTTAACGAGTCGCTTTACCTCAATCCAGAGACCCAAACAGATGCGACGCTGCAACTCATTAATTTAATAAAAGCCAATGTTGAACACAAAGGCTATCAACTCGACTAGCCCCCATCATCTCGCCACAAATCGTTGTCGTTAACCCCATCTCTTAAGTCGAGTTGGGGTTATCTAGCGATTAAAAATAGTAACCAAAGTTGATATTGATGCGGTGATCCCAGCTGTCACCGATTTCAGGTAAGCCAATATGACCATTATCTTGGGTTGAGGCATACATGTTTTTACCCATAATAAAATCGACCATGGTATAAATTGGGCCTGAAGCCAGCGCAACACCAGTGACATTTTGGTAACTGTTATCATAGTCATCATTGTCAACATCTGGAGTCACTACACCAAAGTCATTATAAAGCTTAACACTGCCCCAGCTGGTGGCGATCGTTTTAGCTATGTTTATGCTATACGCTTGCGCTTTAGAAGCAATTTCGTACTGCCAATCATAAGCTGATACGGCAATCTTGTTACTGTCTAACGCATCTGCAGCATCATACTCATACTGCATCGCCTGCAACTGCAGCGCCCAACCATTGTAACTACTGTCAAGATGCAAGGCGACGGCATATCTGTCACCATTATTGCCAGTATTACTATTATAAATTTGTCCAACCTCGACCGAAGCACCGACCACGGTTTTACCGCCTTCATACTCCATCGCGTAGGTTTGACGTAAGTTTAATTGATTGGTTTCTTCGTTATAATATTCAGTGCCACTTACCTGCCCTGAATATAAATCGGTTGAATAACGTTCGTTGCGACTGGCACCGTATTCAGCATTTTTATAAAACGCAAACTCAGTCCCCCAACCGTCATTTGAATAAACTGTTTTAATACCTGTATCATAATCATCTTCAAAGCCTAAATAATACGGTACGCCGAACCAGAAACTATTTGAAATAAACCCAGGGTTACCAAATGGCACTTGATTTATACCAACTTGAACTTGCACTTCTGGTGAGTAATCATAAAAAACATAACCATACCGTAATGCTTCCCAACCATCATAAAATCGATATTCAGATGATAAACCCCAATCATCTAATTTACCGTTAAATTTAACTGATGCCATTTCAAAGGTCAAATCACCGGCTTTATCTTTAGACGTTTCGCTATATTCTTTATATGAATAATTAGCTCTTAATGTACCTGTTACATTAATTCCATCGTCAACATCTTGTGCAGTAGAATAAAAAGACACCATGCACAGTGACACTAATGAAGATAATAAAGACAACTTAAATAATTTCATTTTATGTTATTTCCCAATTTTTATATTTTTTAAGATGGTGATTACCATTTTAATTTGGTTAAGTCACACTGAATAACTTCATCACTATGAGCTGGTGTGCCTGGATTTTTAGCTGACTCACAAAGCAGTGTTGTGCCATAGTCATTACGTTTGTCATTAGCATTACTTCTTGCCCAAACAGACACAATGGCACGCTCTTCTGGTTTAGCTTCACAGCTGCCATCAACTTCAAAGGCATGGATAGTATTTTGATGAAAGTACATAAGAGGATCGTGTTCTGCACTACTGGATAACCACTGACTTTGGGCATTAAATTGACCCGCATCAAATTGTACGGTTCTAACGTTACTGTCTTCACGCACTGTGGTGACAAGCTTAGAGTCTTCACGCACTGCAAAGGTCGTAAATTCATTCGCACAAGCAGGAACTCGCATGTTGTAATAAATTTCAGATATTGCATGGTTATGGTATGGATATAGGGTATCGACCGACTGAACTGTCATACCAACTTCGGCACCCACTTTTTGTTTATTGATCTCATCTATGCGTAACAATCCCCAATGACCAAAGATTTCGGCATAGGCATAGCCACCACGGATATTATTGAAATTTTTATCATTGCGTTTGCTTTCTTGTGCATACATAGGGAACCAACCGGCGGCAGCCCATAAGTTAGGCAATGCATTGGCACTGATATCGGTAGGAAAAGCTGAAGGCATTTTGACTTCGTCGCCCATCACCATTTTGGCAAAGTTTTTGGTAAACTCTTTACCCATTTTACGGACATCTTTGTTGGTCACTTTGTTATCAAAAAAGCTGTTAAATGATTCGCGTTTAAGCCATTTCGCAACCGGAGAGTTTTGCTCTAATTCGCCACCAGGACTGTATATCCAATTGACATCTTCGCGGGCGCCAAAACACTTTTTCGCTTTATTTGGATTATTGATAACTTGATAAATATTTTTAACCATTAACTTCATGTCTCTTCGATCCATGATGCACATGTTCTTACCGCCTTCGGTAGAATCATACATCGCTTCATCGGAGTTTAAGCATGGACCATTTTCACTATTGGTTAATGCTACCGCATAAGACTCTAAATATTGCAGTGTTTCATTCCATAATATATCGACATACTTTTGATCATCTTCATTATACTGTGACTCTTCACCTAAACAGGTAAACTCAGCATTATTGATATCGTTTTGGTCTAAAAAACTAGGTAACTCACTTGCCATAGCAGAACTAGACAACAGCATCATCACTAACAACGTATTATATTTCATAACATCCCTCTTTCATTATTATTAAGCGCGGGAAGATATTACACTTGGAATTAATTCCAAACACTTGCACTCAAGAGGTTTGTAATAAAAAACATTATTACAAACAGATAATAGATAATAGATAACAATATAGAAGCAGTACATTAATTTATAAAAACTAATAACTAAAAATCTAATAACTAAGAAACTAATATCTAAAAATCTAATATCTAATAAGCTAATAACTAGAAATCTAATAAGCCAATTAGTTAATAAGTTAATAAATAAGAAGAGTCCGAATTCAGATAATAACTGCGACACTCATAGACTAGGTTCGAAGAAGCCAACTGCTGAAAGTGGTAGGCTTTATCTCGCCAAAGAAAAAAAGTATCACTATGAGTTATCAGCAGTTGACTGAGGGTAGAAGATATCAGTCCTTTTAGACCGAGGCATTTCAATTGCCTTGATTGCAAAAACCATCAATTGTCATCGCGCTACTGCCTATCGAGAACTAAAGCGTTGTAATGGCCAGTTGGGTTATTGTCCTGACCATGCTCAAGCCAATGCCTGTGATATGCGACATCATTCAGCCAAATATACGATACCCGAGACAAGGGTAAGCACTGTCCGTTTCCTATTAAAACATGACTGGGGTCCAGAGCAGATTTCACAAGTGTGGTCTGGAATGGACCAAGCCGTCAGTCATGAATGGATTTATCGGTTTGTGGCAAGGAATTAGCATCAAGGTGGCAAGCTATACCGTCATCTACGTCAAGGGTATAAACGCTATCGCAGAGGCAAAAAAGAGAAGGCTCCAGCGATTAAAAATGGCATGTCTATCGAATCTGTCGATACCCGCGACCGTTTCGGTGATTGGGAAATCGATACCGTATTAGGCAAGCATGGCACAGGTTCAATAGTGACGATACTGGAGCGGAAAATCCGTTTTTACTTGATAAAGAAAGTGGCCTCAAAATCTGCTGAGGATGTGACTAAAGCCACGATTGAATTATTCGTGCCGTACAAGCAGCATGTGCGCACAATAACAGCCGATAATGGTCGCGAGTTTGCTCATCACCAAGCCATTGCCAAAGCGTTAGCCGCAGAGTTTTATTTCGCTCACCCATACAGCTCTTGGGAGCGTGGCGCCAATGAGAACGCCAATGGCCGGTTAAGAAATATGTAAAAAAAGGGATCGACTTGAGGACAGTAAGCGATGACATCATCTTGTTTGCGCAGAACAGGATTAACCATCGGCCCAAGAAATGTTTGAAGTTTAAGCCGTCAGCGGTTGTTTTTAAACAATTAGCGGCTTAATTTGCCGAGTGTCGCACTTCGGAGTTGAATTCGGGACTAATAAACTAATAAATAAGAAGGGTAATTCTATTAATCATTAAAAATATAAAAGCCACATATTAATTACTTAATATGTGGCTTATTAAACTAATATGAATTTAAATTAGTTTATCCTTTATGCTTGTCAAACTTGAAAGTATGACAGTTGCTGCATAATGGTTCTTTAGGTGTATGTTCACCATGGCACTCTTGGCAAGGTACTTCTTTACCATAGTGAAGATTGTTATGTGGGTTTTGCCACTTGTCTTCTTCACTTCTAGCCGTCTGCTTTGCTAAGTCATCAACATCATGACACTGCAAACAGGATTCATCAGATGGGAACTGCTTTATGCCATTGTCATGACAAGTTTTACAGTCATTACCGATTACGTCTTTGTGGTAGTCACGGATCTCTGCTGACTGTACTGATAAACTGGTTAGCCCAAGTAGTACCAGCCCAAGTATAATATTAAAGTTTTTCATTAATGATTCCTCTTGTTCACGGGTCTAGTTAAACTTTCATAAGACTTCTAGCGGCCGTCATGC
The DNA here is from genome assembly GCF_040310185.1 of Shewanella sp. T24-MNA-CIBAN-0130. Lineage (NCBI taxonomy): Bacteria > Pseudomonadati > Pseudomonadota > Gammaproteobacteria > Alteromonadales > Shewanellaceae > Shewanella > Shewanella sp. T24-MNA-CIBAN-0130. Next base: position 113,508 of record NZ_JBEOPP010000001.1, read on the forward strand.
CCATCACCATACATTCTGGGATAGAACAACTACCTAAACGGCTAACGCCATGAATACCACCGCAAACTTCACCCGCGGCATAAAGACCCGGAATAGACTTACCAGTAAAGCTATCTGCCACTTCGGCTTTAGTATTTACTTTTACACCACCTTGACAGTAATGTACTTTTGGCCATAAACGCACGACAGTAAAGGGTGCTTCAATATATTTGCCAGCCGCCTTAGTCATGTTTTTACCAAACTGCTTATCTTCGCCAGTTTTAACATAGCCGTTGTATTCAGCAATTTGTGCTTTTAAGCCAGCTAAAGGCACACCAAAGTGTGTTGCTAACTCTTCAACTGAATCAAACTTCCAACCGACATTGTATTTAATAACTTTTTCGGTATTTGGATGTGCTTTAGAATCTTTAAAACTGGTGATCAAAAGCGGTGGTACAGGATTGCCTTTTTCATCACGATTTTCTAATTCAGCATCGGCACGTGTTTTACGATCCGCAATTTCATTCATGAAACGCTTACCGGTTGTACGGCTAACCGCCATTGAATGAGGCAAGTTGAAGATAGAATAGTTAGACACATAACCAAAGCCACCTTCATCAGGTGAAGCCCAAGGGCCTGATTGGATATAAGCCAAATGCGTAGGGATAGCACCCAAACGGAACATTTCATACATGCCCTCGCCTGTTGCACCTGGTGCATTAGTACAACCAACGTCTGCCGTTAAGGTTGGATCTTGCGCCATACGTAAATCTACGTTTTGCGCAAAGCCACCAGTGGCCATAATCACACCACGTTTGGCGCGAATATTGAGAACTTTACCTGGTTGGTCTTCACCAAAGTGGTAATTGGTACGCATCTTAACACCAACAACTTCGCCTTTAGCACCGACGAGGAACCCTTCAAATTTTGAACGGTTGTGGGTATTAACCCCAATGCGTTTACATTCTTTAAACAATGGCTGGGTGATACCTGCTCCACAACTCACCGTAGTTTGGTAAGTACGTGCAACCGAATGACCGCCTAATTGTTGTAAGTACGGGTGGAATTCAGAACCTGCGTCTAACGTCATTTGCAACGCTTCAACCGCATGAGATGCAACATGACGTAATAAACCCTCATCAGCAACACCACGACCCGAGGCTAGTTGGTCATTGACCATTCTATCCACCGAATCTTTAACACCTTCTGTCTTTTGCATCGGTGTTCCAGGCGCGGCAAAAAGCCCACCATTAATAGCTGAGTTTCCGCCAAAATATGACATCTTCTCAAACATATGAATGTCTTTTGCACCTTTTCTAGTGGCTTCGATTGCGGCAGCTAAGCCCGCAAATCCAGAACCAATAATGACAATCTCAACTTCTTTGTCCCATTTTACACCATCAGCTTTCTCAGACACTGCCATTGCTGGTGCTACCATCGCTGCACCAGCAGCAATACCTAGACCTGCAATAAACTTACGGCGCCCTAATAGATCTATATTGCTCATAGGTTATCACCCCTTTTTGTAATTGACGGTTTATCATATCCTTGGAATTGATTCCAAAACGGGAACTATTGTTAATGTTTGGTGAAAAAAACTGCGGATGTGAACTAATCAATTGTAGGTAGGGCTTTTAGTAACATTTGTAACGGCACATAGATTTTGGACTGCAATCCAAACTGTGAAATCATCTTACTATCAGATTTTTAACACATTAACCTATAACATTATCGACTGAGGATAACCTTAACCTAAGTAACACTTTAGGACTATGTCGAGTGCTTATTCTATTGGCTTCAGAGAGGCGCTATCAACATATTGAGTCAAAACATGACGGTTTATCAAACGGTTTCCGCTTTATTAAAAGCCATCACCACAGCCTATCACGTAAGTCAAAATGGCCTTACACGGTATGCTACTGTTTAAGATTAGCCATCGTCGCCAGCGGATCCAATCAATCACCGCGGACTTTGCGTTACGGTGCTGTTTGCTCATTTAGGCCATTAAGATATAAATAACCTCATTCCAACATAATAAACGTTTATCAAATAGGACAAGTATTCTGCTTTGGGTCAATTTATCCCATCCCCAAAACCGAGTTGAGATTAAATAAATAACGCCTTTTTCGCCGCATCAACTTGTGCTGATGCGGCTTTAAAAAGACTATTTACCCCTGATTTCCCTCGCATAAATTACGCCCAGCGGCATAACAACTTGGCTGACGAGGACATACTGCGCCACGCGAGCAAATTAACTGCGCATCTTTTTTTATCCCGCGCTCAATCCAGTTAATATTGAGGATTTTAGCCACACTGTTGAGATCTTTTTGGATGTGTTTGGGGATAATGATTGAACCACCGCCCGCGGCACAAGCTTGTTTAAGATCGTAAGCAATCGACTGCGCATCTTTTCCTTGCGCCTCAATGGCTGGGTTTAAATCTATTCCAGCACATAGAACATGCGGATTACCCGCAGAGTCGTCGACCTTAATCGATTCACAGCAATAAATCCGCGGTTCATTGCCGACATTTAAAATCGATATTTGCGCAGAGGTGCCTTCTACCGGTTCGTTGATCATTCTAAACACAGCCCAATGCTGGCAAGGGTCTTCAACCAAGCGCATGTTACCCCAAGGCAGAGGGATACCATTACCGCGGTAAACCGCTTTTAACTTACCCGGCGCATAGGCATCAAAATAATGCCAATGTGGATAAGGTGACACCACCGTCATACGACGCATGGCGACAGAAGCGGATACCTGCAATTGTTTATGTACGCTAATCTCATAGCCATGACGGTCGAGTAACTGCCGATATGGCACTTTAGGACACAATAAGGCGCCGGCAAAAAAGCTTGATTCAAAATCGCGCCACGCATGCAAAATATCTTGTGCATTCAGAGTATTAGATTGTGGTATAAGCGCATCATCAAAGTCATCACGGCGACCCGACATCATCACACTCTTTAAGCCATCTTTATTGTGTAACACACAATGACCTATGTGCACCGCCAAATCATACTTCAACCTACTGGGTCTATTTTTCAGAATATTACTGATATAAATGGTACCGGGCGGTTCAAAAAATGACGTCACCAACTGCTTAGAACTTATGCCCATTTCGTTGATGACTTCTTTAGGAACACGGTCAATCCATTTAATTTTTAAGCCCATGCCTTTAGCAATATCAATAATATCTTCGGTGGCCAGCGGCATACGCTTTAAGCCGACTTCTTCGGCGGCGCGCTCTAAATCAGGGAAATGATTTTGATGATGTTCTTGGTGGGCGCGAATAAGCAAATGGGCAAATTGACGGCCACTGGTGCCGGTTTGCGACAACATTTCAGGGATAGCAATTTGTAAGATGTCATTAGAAAACAAAAAGCTTGGCTCAAGTGGCATACCACTGACTCCGCCTTTACTACCCTTTTCGGGGGTAATCGCTTCATCTTCTGGTACGTCATCAAGAAACCAGCCCACATCTTTCTGGAAAACAACCGCTATTACCGCCAGCATATCCGCGCTTGGTACCCGCTTCCCGCGCTCGATCATTGACAAATATGACACTGATGGCGAATTACTTGAGTCAACACGCACACAACGAGCAGACAAGTCTTCCATGGTTAAGTTGTTGCGCTTACGCAAGTTTCTTATCTTGGTGCCCAAAAAATGGGTCTTTCGCATTAAGCTTTTATCATTTCTCATTTTGTATAATTCACACTGTAAAATTTTTATTGTGAAATTGTTTGTAAAAATAGCATAGACTAAAAATCAAGCTGCTAACAGAGCTTAATGATAAACAATAATTAGAAAGGTTTTCTGACCTACAACAATACGAAGAGGAATAAGGCGATGAATATGTCTACTCAAGCAAGCAATACAGCCACCCAAAACCTTAACCGCTTCATTGGTGAGCAATTTGTGGCAACGACCAATCAACAGGATCGCAGCACAAACGCAAAAGACTTTTTGGATACACATTGTCCATTAGCCAATGGCTCACACCAAGACGTCAGCAGCTATGTTGTTTATTACAATCACTTATTGGCGTTTTTAAAAGATGGTTCACAGTGTGGTTTACAAAATCCATGTCAATTTGTTGCCTTGACGGGCCACAAAAGTGACCCCACCTCTGTGGTATTAAAAAATAACGATACCCATGTTGAGATTTGTTTCGACCGCCAAGGAAAAATGGGCACCACAGACCAAGCCAATATCGAAGATATTCAGGTTGCCATTCCAATTAAGAATTTGCCAACGCCATACAAGCAATGGATTAGCTTAATCCACACAGGCTGTCAGCCTACTGAAGGTAGCTGTAAGGTATTTACTGCTAAAGATGGTAGCGACTACGCACTACATCAGCGTTAATGGCTTATTGCGATAACACTGCGACCATTTAGCAAAAAAGGCTTGTCCCATTAATAATGCGACAAGCCTTTTTGTTGGGTAACCATTTTGCTGCGTAGCATCCCATAATGTCGGCACGCCTTTATGCCGTCATACTGAGATTATGGCCAAAAGAATCGTGATGCTTGCGAGATCTGGTTAGCAGGTTCCGTTGGCGTTGGATTTTCCAAGCTTTGAATTTGGGTCACCTTAAATTGCAGCGTTTGTTGGGTGCTATCACTCGCTCGGTTACTTAAGCGGCCACTGACGGTCAACGGATAATTTAGTTGTTCTGCCGGTTTTATCACAATCAAGCTGTCGGTGATTATTTGCAATGCTTGCCCTTGTGGATCCTTGCTGCTGATACTAATTTGATAGAAAGCCATTTGTTGAGTTTTATTGCGAATTTTAAGTTGATAGCTATTTTCAACCTTATCGACACCCACTTGACGATACAAGGTTTGACGGTCACGGATCACATTGAGCTCAATATCCTTTAAATTGCTTAAATCGCCAATAATCAGTGCAACCATGATCAATAATGCACTGGCGTAACCCAGAGATTTTAGCGATAACAGGCTGGCTTTGGGTTGTCCTTTTAAGGCATTTTCGCTGGTAAAGCTTATTAAATTGGGTGCATAGCCAAACTTTTCCATGGTCTGATTACAGGCATCAACACAGGCACCGCAGTTAATACATTCGTATTGTAAGCCGTTACGAATATCAATCCCAGTTGGGCAGACATCAACACACAAATTACAGTCTACACAGTCACCTAGCTCAGTTTTTTGTGAACGTTTACGGGGTCCACGAGACTCGCCTCGCTGCGCATCATAGCTCACCGTTTTAGTATTGGCGTCAAACATCACCGCTTGAAAACGCGAGTAAGGACAACAATGTAAACACATCATTTCACGCATCCAGCCGGCATTTACATAAGTGCATATGGCAAAAAACCACACCCAGGTGCCAGTCCAAAAACCACTACTCATGCTAAAAATATCAACATACAACTCGCGTGCAGGCATAAAGTATCCGATAAACCCGCAGCCAGTTAGCAAGGCGAACACTATCCACACCCCATGCTTCGTCACTCGTTTACGCACTTTACTTAATGACCATGGGGCTTTATCTAACGCCTCACGATGATGGTGATTGCCCTCTATTTTGGCTTCAACCCACATGTAAATAAAGGTCCACGCGGTTTGCGGGCACAAAAAGCCACACCACACTCGGCCCCAGTAAACCGTGACAAAAAATAATGCAAAAGCAGCGGCCATAAAAAACCACGCTAATACGGTAAAATCTTGTGGCCATAGGGTGATATTGAAGAAAAAGAATTGCTGTTCGGTGACATCAAACAGAATGGCTTGTCGGCCTTGGTAGTTGATAAATGGGATCAGGAAAAAAATCGCAATCAGTAAAGTATTGCTGTGCTGACGCAGCCGTTGAAATACGCCCTTCTGTTCTCGAACCTGAATTTTTGTCGACGGCGTAGCAATTTGCACCACTGGGATCCGCTGTGAAACGGCAGCGTTATCAACTGGCACTGTCGCTGCCGGAGTTTGAGATGATGATTTGGGCATAAATGTATTCCTATAACACAATATTGCCCTGTTATAGCAAAGATTAAGCCAACTTAAACATTGATATAATCACTTGATTTTAAACAATTAAAATAAAAAATTATAAAATAATGTCACGACATATCACTTTTTACGTGATATATCGTGACCCAGTAAAACCAATGATAAAAATTAGCGCGTAATGGCTAACTTTTTCATCCGAGATCGTAAGGTACTCGCCGGCATATCTAGCATTGCAGCAGCGCCATACGGACCAGAAATACGCCAATGGCTAGCATTTAAAACCGCAATAATATGCGCAGCTTCGGCTTGTGCCATGGTTAACGTGCTGGTAGCTAATGGAGTGGCAACCACTAAAGGTAAAGTATTAAACAGTAAATGGCCGCTTTGCGACAAAATCATTTCTCGCTCAATCAGGTTTTGCAACTCTCGCACGTTACCAGGCCAAGCATATTGTTGTAAATTCTTCAGCCCTTTGGCGCTCACTTTAGTGATTTTTTTACCGAGTTTTTTACTCATTGATTCGACTAAATCACTGACCAATGGTGGAATATCTTCGCGGCGTTCTCGTAAAGGAGGCACGGTAATTGGAAATACGTTCAAGCGGTAATATAAGTCCATGCGAAACAAGCCTTGCTCTACTCGCGCGGCTAAATCGTGATGAGTAGCAGCAACTAAGCGAATATTGACCTTAATGGTTTCACTACTGCCAACGCGCTCGAAGCTTTGCTCTTGGATCACCCGCAACAATTTAGATTGTGCCGATAAACTCAGCTCGGCAATTTCATCTAAAAACAAGGTGCCATTATGGGCTAATTCAAATCGGCCTTTGCGACGCGCTGTGGCGCCAGTAAATGCGCCTTTTTCATGACCAAACAACTCACTTTCTAGCAATGCCGTCGAAAATGCGGCGCAGTTTACACTTACCATAGGTTGGTCTTTGCGATGGCTTAATCGGTGTAAGTTACGCGCAACTAGCTCTTTGCCAGTGCCGTTTTCACCACAGATTAAGACCGTACTGTCGGTATTAGCGACCAAGTGGATCTGTTGCATGAGCTGATTGATAGGTTGGCTGTTACCCGATATTCCTGACGCGCCTTGCTGGCCTTGTAGCTCAGTGAGTAAGTATTGATTTTCTGATGCTAACCGTTCTGACAAGGCCTGCACTTGTGCCAAGGCTTGTCTTAACGATTGCTCGGTATGTTTTTGCATACTCACATCACGAAATATCGCAATAACACCGACGAGTTGTTGCTGATCATATACTGGGGTTGAGCTGTAATACACCGGAAAGCTGCTGCCATCTTTACGCCAAAATACATCTTCGTTCACTTGCCGAGGGATGGCATCATGTAAGGTACGATAAATGGGGCAGTCATGTTGAGGATAATGACTACCATCGGCATGACTATGATGATGGCAGTCGTGAATATTTCTGCCAATTAATTCGGCACTTTTCCAGCCCGTCATTTGCTCTGCTGCGGGATTAATAAATACTGCATTACCCGCTAAATCAAAACCATATACGCCCTCTGTCATGGCATTAAGCAACAGAGTATTTTCAGGAAGAAAATGCTCGGAGCCACTATACTCAGTGGTTGTAGAGTCAGTCATAGTCAATCTTAAGGTTACTAATGCATGGACTCATTATAACCATCGTAAAATATAAGTCGCGAAATATCGCGGCTTATATTCCCATAACAATAATCACTTGTTATCGTGATATCCATGACTCATCCAGATAATAACAATCTCATTTTTTAACAAAAATCCTTCACCACCAGTAAAGTAATGAGCTGATTTAAGCACTTTTTACGTTAACGTCGTACTTAATAACATTGTAACTTGACGTCGTATCTCAACGTCGTCAGCTCACAAGCCTAGCAGCCTCTGTCGTTAATACTAATTAGTGATGATCTGTGACTTTTGCGTTTGTGTCATATCGATCATCATCTGGCTGGCGATTGAAAAAATACAGTAACCTAAAAAATAATAGAAACCGATTTCAAACTGGGACTGAGTCTTGAGCGTGTCACCCATGCCGGCTGACGCATTACCTGCCATGTAAGCCACAATAATGGCTACGACAAATACATCGGCCATAGACCACTTGCCGATAACACTTATCATTGTTCGAAGCCGTTGTTTTATTGAAGGTGCCACTGGCAGCAGTAAAATTAGCATGGTGATTAACTTAATGGTAGGGATCACAATACTGAATAACCCGACTAATATGGCAACGACAAAGTTATGTGATTGATATAGTGCCGTAATGATATCGATGATACTGCGGCTATTACGAAAGACCTCTACCTCACCTTGAAGCGTATCCAACCCAAACAGACTCGCAGCGACATCTAAGATCCCGCGGGTATTAGCACGAGAATCTTCTGTTAGATCTTGGGTTAACATATCTTTGCCCGTATCGACTAACTGTGATTTTTCAATAGTGCCCGTCATCGTTAGCATGGGCTCTGTCACTCCTGGGATCAGCAGGATTAACGATATGAGTACTAAACTGATGGATAGATACACTTTCATGGATACCTCGAGTGATAATTTTTGATAGCGATGAGCCAGCATAGTGAAACAAATTGTCGTATTTTGCCGTGAAGATGATAACGTGTTTGCGATCTTTGTAGGTTATGATGCCGTATTGGTCATGTTATTAACCATTACGACACTCTTAATAATGAGACAAATACATGCAAATGATCCAATTTACGACATGTTTGCTCTGGTTAAGTTATGTTTTTTCAGCCCCCCTCACTGCGGCGACCTTAACGGTCAATGTTAACGATACTCAAGGCAATAGGCTCAGCGATAGCGTGATAGAGCTGATCCCCACCACGCCTCCTGAAGCAAGAGTATCGACCTTAGCACATTATGAAATGCGTCAACAAAATAGAATATTCTCCCCTTTTGTCTTGGCTGTGCCACAAGGAGCAAAAGTTGATTTTGCTAATTTAGATCGCACTCGGCACCATGTTTACTCATTTTCTGACGCTAAACAATTTGAACTAAAATTGTCTGCTGGCGCTACCGAGGATCCTATCGTCTTTAATAACGCGGGATTAGTTGCCATCGGCTGTAATATCCATGACGATATGCAGGCATTTATTTACGTCTCAAAAAGTGCTTATTTCTCGGTAAGTAATGAAGCGGGTCAAATGCAGTTAACTGATTTACCTACCGGTGAATATCAAGTCAATATCTGGCATCCTTGGCAAGTTAACATTCAGCAACCGACTTCACTCACCCTTAATGATGGTGACCATAAATTAACAATTCGCATCAATATTGACCACCAAGATAAACCATCGTCGCCACCTAGCGGCTTTGTTACTGACCATTATCCAAGCGATACCACGGGACAACATGCCAACTAGTTTTCGCAACCGACTAATTATTGCCTTCCTGTTTATTTTAACCCTAACGCAGTTAACCACTGCAGTGTTTGTGTTAAGTGCAACTCAACGTGATTATCGTCAGCAACAAACTCAAAATCTTAAGATTGGATCAAATGTTTTTGTTGATATGCTGTCTAACCGGAGCGAGCAGCTTAACCAAAGTTTGTCACTGCTCAGTGCTGATTTTGATTTTAAACGCGCGGTAGCCACTGGTGAGCAAGACACAATATCTTCCGTTTTATCTAACCATGGCAGACGCATTAATGCCGACGCAGCTATTTTGCTATCGCCGCAGGGAAAATTACTGTCATCAAGCTTGCAAGGTCTGACTAAATTTAATGTCGATGAGCTATTTGCATTAACCAAAAACCGCTCAACGACTTTCGACATTGTTAATTATGACCACAGCAGCTACCAATTTGTATTGCAGCCAGTCAAAGCGCCGACATTAATCGCTTGGGTTGGCATGGGTTTTTCGATGGATAAAAACCTCGCTGACCAAGCCAAAGCCATTACTGGAATTGATAGCAGTTTTATCAACCAGTCAGCCGGCAGAATTAACATCGTCTCGACCCTACCTGAAGCTCAGCAACAAGATGTTTTAACGCGTATTAGCCAGCTTGCAAAAACGGTTGATGAGGTCAGTGATGACATATTATCAGGCTACCTATCCACCACCATTGCGTTAGATAACAATAGCGGTCATCAATTAGCGCTGTTACATCTGTCAAATGCTAAGTGGCAGCAAAATTACGATGCCCTGCGTAATAACATGCTAATCGTGTTTGCGATAACCTGTTTATTGGCGTTTATGATTGCAGCTTGGTTTGCTGGAGGGTTAACTAAACCTATTTATGCGTTAGTTAATTTTGCCAGAAAAGTCGGTCAAGGCGAGGATCCCCGGCCCATTGAAGTTGCCCCGGCTGAATTACAAGTGTTAGCCAACACCTTATCGATAATGCGTAAAAATATTGAGTCGCGCGAAAACGATTTAGTTTATCAATCACAGCACGATAATCTCACCGGTTTATATAATCGCGTGGCCGCTAAACAACAACTCAGCCTACTGCTCAGTAAAATGCATGGCAGTTTAGTCATGATAGACATTAAAAACTTTCGTCACTTAAACAACATCATTGGGTTCGCTAATGCCGACGATCTGCTGGTGTTGTTTGCCAGTCGCTTAGAAAGCTTATCCCCTAACGCTCAGTTAATATCGCGCTTAGATGGCGACTCTTTTTTGTTGCTATTCCAACCGAGTATTCCTCTTGAAAAGCTTGATAACTATTTACGTCAATTAACCAACCCGTTTGCGATTCAGGGGTCAAAAATAAGTGTCAATGTGCGGGTAGGGATTGTTGATTTATCCAGTGACTATGACAGTAATGATATTGATACTTTAATTCGCCATGCCGAAATTGCATTAAACCAAGCTCGAGTTGAATCACTAGGCATTGCAACATATCAACAAGGTGAGGATGAACGCTATCTGCGTGAGTTAATGATCATCCGTGATTTACCGATTGCATTAACCCAAGGACAACTGCATTTGGTTTTTCAACCTAAAGTGGATATTCAGACCAATCATTGCCATAGTGCGGAAACCCTGATCCGCTGGCATCACCCTGAATTGGGATTTATCCCGCCTGATGAGTTCATTCGCTTAGCCGAAAATTCAGGTAATATCTCGATGATCAGCGACTGGGTGCTAACGACCACCATTAAACAGCTAGCCCTATGGCAGCAACAAGGTATTTCACTCACGGTGGCGATTAATTTATCAGCCCACGATCTCACTAATCCTCAGCTACCACTAGACATTGAACAGTTACTTATAAGCAATAACTTACCCATTACCGCCCTGTCGATAGAGATAACTGAAGGCGCTGTGATGAAAGATGCACAAACGGTGATTGCCGTTCTACAGCAATTTAGAAATATCGGTTTGGCGATTGCCATCGACGACTTTGGCACTGGACACTCTTCATTAGCCTACTTAAAGTTACTCCCCGTTAATGAAGTAAAAATCGATCGCAGTTTTATCAAAGATATTCATACTGATGCAACGGACTTAATGATTGTCGACACCAGCATTAGACTGATTAAGGGACTTAATTTATCCGTCGTAGCTGAAGGCGTTGAATCTGTAGAAGGGATCAATATTCTGCGCGAACTTAATTGCGATATAATTCAAGGTTATGTGTATTCTAAGCCGCTAAAAGCAGATGATTTTATTGTGTGGTTCCAACAGTTTAATCAATCCAATATTCACCATCCCAGTAAGGATACGCTGCGCTAATGTACCAATTAATATGCATTGTGTTATCGGTGCTATTAAGCCTCATAGCCACTTCTGCTTAAGCTGACACGAGCAAAATAATCGCTACTGGCGGCGCGACAACCATTGAAGGTAGTGCTGGGGTGAATAGTTCCTTGGGCAGTCATTAATGGCTATGCAAGCTCGGAAGAATTTTAATTGAAGCACTCAAACAACAGCATATCCCTTTAGCCACACGTCATGGGTTACTTGCTAAGTTAGCACCAATGTATCAACAGATTATCGATCATTAATCGTGTCTAACACCGTTTGATATAACATAGTTGGAGTATGCTGACTTTTACCTATTTACCCCATCCCTTAAACTGAGTGAGGCTTATATTGATTAGTAAAATGGGCTAGGATCAACATCGAGCATACTTGGCGATACACCTCGCTCAATATGTAATTCCGATTTAAATAGGTCAACCATGGTCACGTCGGTATAGCGCTTATACTTAATTGAATAAAAACACTTCACGATAGGATGCAACGCATCACGTCCCTTTGAGTCCCATACAATTCCAATACGGTGATCCGATAACTGAACTAATGAACCAACAGGATAAATACCCACGCAACGAATAAACTCATATACGAGCTTTTGATCAAGATGAAATGGCGTCAGGCTGATCATAATTTTAAATGCCGCCGCTGGGCTCATGGCCTCTTTGTAACAGCGAGTCGCAGTTAACGCATCAAAAATATCAACAATACAACTCATGCGTCCATGTTGAGGAAGTTGCTCGTCCTTAAGACCATTAGGATAGCCACGACCATCGAGTTTTTCATGGTGCATTAAGCACACATCTTTGCTGACCTGTGATAGTCCTTTTGTTTCATTCATGATTTCAATTGCATAGAATTGATGCAATTTAATGTGCTCAAATTCTTCCGGGGTTAACTTACCAGGCTTGTGCAATATTTCGTTATCGACTTTAATTTTGCCAATATCATGTAAAATACCGCCCACCGCCATTTGCTTGAGCAGTTCACGATCAAGGTTAAGGTGTTTGCCGAAGGTCACCAGTAAAAAGGCCACATTAATAGAATGTTCAAATAAATAAGCATCTTTGGTGCGCAAAGCAGAAATACATTTAAAGGCATCTGCATCCCCCATAACCGACTCAATCATTTTATCGGCGACAGCTTCAAATTCACCCACTTCGATGGCTTTACCACCGAAGGTTTCAGACATCACCTTTTTAATTAATCCTTTTGCTTCAGCAAGTAGCTTTTTAGCCTGCGCTTGCTGACCATCTCGAGTTGCCGTCGCTTTACGCATCAATGGACGAATAGCTGAACTCGATCGATTGGATTTTTTTAACCCGCAGGTATCAGATGATCGCTCAATATCCACCCACACAAACGCAATACTATTTTTTTTCAGTTTTAAAATTGCATCACGATGTTTGATTTGTCCGGGGTTACTAATAGCTACTTTGCTATACTGATGATCTATCGCCGAAACAAACATGCCTAAAGCAAGTTTATCGATAGGGATTTTGATGACATTGCTTGATTCAACAGAATCATTCATTGTGCAAATTACTCCGGGAGGGAAAACTAAAAAGACGGCATCTTGATCACCTGACTACTGTTAGTATTTTGAACTATTTTACTGCATTCGCCTATTCATTTTGTGCCACTATTATCATTTCGTCACATAATTTATTATCAAACCTTTACACATCACTCAATGAATAGATGATTGTTTTATAGACATAATAATAAAAAGGGCACTTATGTCAGCGAGGATATATCTAAAGAGATAAGCGCTACATAAAGTAAAGCCAGAGTATCTTATCAACGGAATAAGCCACTAATATGTCATTATCGGCGGTTATTGATATTATATTAGCAATTAAGATCACACGATTTAACCTTGCTAATTGACACTATTTCATCACTTTATTACCGTATAGTCTGTTGCTGTTATACGTGAGGTATTTCTTTTTGGGCCACTTCTTTTCATCACAATTCAGTGAACTGATCACTAAGCTGAAACAGCTTAGTAAAGTGCCTGCTCGCGAATCCATAATTCAACTTTCGGTAGAAGCCCCTGCATTGCCTTTATTGTCTTGGTTAGCAGCACAAAACCAATACCCCAAAATATATTGGCATGGCAGAGATAGAGACGAAGATATCGCCGCTATTGGATCATGTAAAAGTTTCTTTTTTAAAGACCAAGTTGACGATAATGACCTGGCAAAAATTTATCAACAACAGCGTAATAAAACCAGCCAACAAGACATTCGTTATTATGGCGGCCTGGCTTTTGACCGCACAGTAGAATGCTGGCCAGAATTTGGTCGCGCACACTTTATTTTACCGCGTATTGAGTTGCGCCGAAATAGTCGTACTCTCAAGATCCTCGTTAACCTAAACTTTGATGGCGTTGATCCCGACCAAGAAATTCAAGCGGCTATCGATGCCATTGAACGAGTACAAAAACCACAGCCTTTATCTCCACCCAATAAAATGAGCTTAATGGGTCGCAGTGATTTACCCAATTTTGAACGCTGGAAAGAGTTAGTAGAGCAAGTCACTCAGGCTAATTTTAATCGCTCAACGCCTAAAGTGGTACTCTCTCGTCATACCCAAATTGATGTGAACGACGATATCGATCCTTGGACAGTACTGGCTTGCTGGCAAGGTCGCAATCCCAACAGTTTTCAATTTGGATTCCAATTTAGCCCTGAGCGCGCGTTTATTTCCTGTTCACCAGAACGCTTGTATTTACGTCGCCAACAAGAATTGTTTACCGAAGCGCTTGCGGGTACCACGGTACGGGGACTCAATCCTGAAGAAGATAATTCTCTGGCACAAGCATTATTAGATGACTCTAAAAACAGTCATGAAAATCAGCTTGTTAGAAAGCACATCGTTGATGCGCTCACCCCATTAAGTCAGTATATAGGTGCCGACGAGAAGCCTAAAATTTTTAAACTGGATCATATTCAACATTTACATCGCTCGATCAGGGCACAGCTAAGGCCTGGGGTAAACGATTTTGAATTACTGCGCGCGTTACATCCCACTCCTGCTGTCGGCGGCTTACCACGCAATGCCGCATTGAACTTTATTCGTCAAAGAGAAGGTTATGCTAGAGGCTGGTATGCTGGGGCTTGTGGCTATTTAAATCACCATGAATCAGAATTTTCAGTTGCGATTAGAAGTGCACTCATCGAGCCTAGAAGGATCAATTTATTTGCCGGAGCAGGCATAGTCGCCGGCTCAGATCCTGAGGCGGAATGGCAAGAACTGGAAAATAAATTAGCCACTGTACTGTCTATTTTGATCGACTTTTAATATCCCTCAGCTTACTGATGCTTATCTCATTAACCGCAACTTGGGTTTATAGATGAGATAAGTAAGCTAACATTAAAATATGTCACCTCTTTAAGTCACATTTGACATGTGTTTTGCTAATAAGGCGCCTTCACCAGTTAATAGCGGTGTTAATAGCAGTGTTAATAGCGGTATTAATAGCTGCGTCATTAGCCGGTCTGTTGCAAGTCAATTCCACATCGTTAGCAGAACAAAGAGCTTGTTGGTAAGCGCTTATGATCTCGAGTTGAGGTGACTTAACCTCGACGATATCTTTCGCTTGTGCAAAGCCCATGCTATTATCCTGCCCCCGTGGCTGCTAACACTTATGTATTGCCTTGAAAAGGGTGGACTAACAGGTGAATTTAACGCCAGCACTGCCAATAAACTAAAATAATAATATTCTCTATAACAGACATTAGCTTATCTGTTTAACGGTGGCTAAATAGCCTCGTTAGCACAGGCCAAGACTGTTAACCAAATTAATAGCGGGTTCCCTCACCCCGCGCTAACCCAATTAAAAAGGCCACAATATGTTGACGTTAACCCAGGCGAAATATCGCCGAGCACTGATGTTATTAGTCAGTTTTCACATCTTAATTATTTGCGCAAGTAACTACCTCGTTCAACTGCCATTTCAGCTATTTAGCTACCACACCACTTGGGGTGCGTTTAGCTTTCCATTTGTATACTTAGCAACCGACTTAACCGTTAGAATTTTTGGTCAGCGAGCCGCAAGAGGCATTATCGTCAAAGCCATGATACCGGCACTCGTGGTGTCGTATTTAGTGGGAGTATTGTTTCATCAAGGCCAATTACAATCATTTTCGGCTTTAGCAGAATGGAATAATTTCGTGTTTCGTATCGCTTTTGCCAGCTTTGTGGCTTACTTAATTGGCCAGTTAATGGACATCACAGTATTTGCTAAATTACGTCAAGCCAAAGCGTGGTGGGTCGCACCAGCGGCATCGACGCTAATCGGTAATTTAGTGGATACCTTAGTGTTCTTTAGCATAGCGTTTTATGCCTCGAATGATCCCTTTATGGCAACTCATTGGCCAGAAATTGCCACTGTCGACTACGTCTTTAAGCTTATAGTGAGCCTAGGTTTGTTTTTACCGGCATATGGCGTGTTATTAAAAGTACTGCAAGACAAGATTTTACTTAATGCAGCCACCAATAATGACAATGTTGTTATCCAAGTATCCAAATAATCATCATGACTCTTTAATGATGGCGAGATGAGTACAAGCAACTGTCGGCTTCAATAGCTGGGCCGGCGGTGTGCTTTACTCATTCAACGTTTACCACACTTGCGACAGATGCAATGACGCCGATTGTTATCTGGACTCCCCGTCAAAGAATACCTTAGGTTATCTGAAGCCGATTGACACTCATATTCGCCCTACACCTCAGGAATGAGCTAGTGCTAGTTAGGTTAATGATAAGAGTAAACCACAAAAGTCCACATTCTCTTTGAAGCGAGAACAACCTTTAAGGCCATAATAACCGCGTGAAAGACTCTCATTCTATAGCGCACATCTAAATATCTACCAATATGAAAGTGATATATAAAATAATTACCCTAATAATCATAGGCTAAAGAGAACTTTTTCGTTTATTGAATATAAAGAGTAGATTAATCATGATAAGCACTTGCAAATACAAATGAGAATGATTACTATTAATGCGCGTTCCAAAACTCGGTTAATCATTAAAGACTTCATCACCTTTAATTGGTTTTCAGAGTTCGCAAGCACGACATTGCTCACACACTCTTTGTGGCCGGGTTAATCACCCGGCTTTTTTTTGGCTGATTTTAGGTTAGCTATTGAATCCATCACCAAAATGCAAGCCTTCATATGGCCCAAGCTGTTGATAATCTTTAGCATTATGATAAAGCCCAATGGTAAATATAGTCCCTTTTCCTACCGTCGAATTGACTTCGATCGTACCACCAAGCCGTTTAATAATGCCATAACTCAGAGAAAGACCTAAACCGGTACCATCTTTACGCGTGGTATAAAATGGATCAAAGATACGACTCAAATCTTCTTTAGTAATACCTATCCCTTCATCTTCCACTTCAATTTTTACGCCTATAGGTTTGCCCTCTTCCAACCAGTCGTATGTTCGTAGCCAAATCCGGCCTTTATTTTCAATAGCATGAGCAGCATTAACCATTAAGTTAATGAGAACTTGTAATAGTTGAGGTCGATTGACTTCAACCGATCCCGTCGCGGTGAATTCCTTGATAAGCGTCACTTCTTGTTGCTCAATAGAATGGCGTGCTAATAACAGCATTTCTTCAACTATTTGCGTCACCGGTTGTAACGTAATAGGTGCATTGAACTCACCAGGACGACTGTATTGCAACAGGCTTCGGATAATCGTAGTGATCCGACCCACTTGTTGGATCACCAACTCGATTTCTTCTTCTACCACAGTCGCATTGTCACCAAGCTCAGCTTTTAATAACTCCATGTTGCCCAAGATAACCGCAGTAGGATTGTTGATTTCGTGGGCAATACCGGCAATCAGTTCTCCTAATGCGGTGAGTTTTTCGTTAGTGACGAGTTGTTGTCTGGTCGCATGCAATAATGCGACATTACGTTCAAGTTCCTCGGTTTTATCTTGCAAACTGCGGGTACGCTGTTCCACTTTAATCTCAAGTTGCTCTGCAGCAGCTTGAATTTGGGCATTACGCCGCTGCAACTGATCAAGCATGCTGTCAAATTGCTCCGCTAAATGAGCCAGCTCATTCTCGCCATTTATGTCTAATTTACCAATTCTGACATTTCGCCCTGACTGAACGGCAGTAACAACTTGATGAATATGTTCAATCGGTTGCAATAAGCTATTCGCGCCTCGGTACACTAAAAAACCTGAGATCAATAACACCAGAACTAAAATGGTACCTAATTCAATAATATTGAGTAAATAATTATGTAAAAATGGCGATTCAGAAAATCCAGCATAAACCATCCCAATCCTTTGGCCGCGAACATCTCGTAAAGGTAGGTAACCCGAGATATACCAATCATTAAATACAAAGGCTCGATTTATCCACGTTTGCCCTTCAATCAATACTTGTTGATATACCTCATCAGAAACGAGTGTTCCTAGCGCTCTATTGGGTTTTTGATTTTCTTTCGGAAACAGCTCCATTGGCACATTGGTGCTAATGCGAATATTATCTAAAAAAAGGGTTACGGTACCAATTGAGCGTTCGGGTAAGGTCCCTTTGGCGTAGACTAAATCACGGATATGATCGACGATAATAGTATTATGATTAAACAGCATACCGCCGTCCAAATACCAAAATACATTTCCAGACTGGTCAGCTATGGGTAATAAGGTTCGGCTTAATAAGCCGCGTGTTTCAATACTTTTTTTAGGTTGCTTGGCATGCGAGGTCGGGATCAGCGTAATTTGAGCCTGCGTTGCTAAACTTGAATTAATTCTTTGGAGACGTTTGGCAGGCAAGACCATCAAACCCGACAACACCTTCTGTTCGGTTTGGTGTAACATCAAACGTAAGTCTGGGTCGGCGGCGGCATCTGCAACACTAATTAAGCGTAAGAAATCTAATCCTAATGTTTGCTGTTGCTGTGCTAATAGCATATTTAATGCACTAATTGCATTGGGATTAGGTTGTTGCTCACTGTGTTTTAGTAACCTAAATGCATGTTGAAAATCCCATGATTCACTTATCGAATCTAATTGTTCTTGTTGCCTTTCCTGCATTTGCATTAAGGTACTATTGGCCACAACCAAGTCAGCGTTCACTTTCATGAACAATTGCTTGCCTGTATATATTACATTCCAATAAATCGTAATAAACACCAAACTAACCAAGGTTAATAAAATAGGCAGTGATGTCAAAAACAAGATCCGATAACGTACTTTAGCTTGCATTTGCTGCCAACTAAGACCGAAAACTCGTGTAAAAATACCAGTAGAATGCACCACGTTTATTCTTCCTCAAGACCTTCGTTTTCGTGACTAAACCAATCTTTAAATTTTCGATCTAAGGTTTTTCGAGACACACCTAAATCCCGCGCCGCGGCAGACTTATTACCATTATGGCTATCAACCACTTTGGTGACATGTTGTTTTTCAACTTCTTTTAACGGCCAATTTAGCGGGTAACCCATAGCATCATTAACCACAACGGACACAGGTTTTTTCCAATATTCAGCAGGTGGTTTTCCTAATAAAATACAACGCTCAATCATATTACGCAGTTCACGAATGTTACCAGGCCAATCATGTTGCTGGAGTACTTGTAGATCTTCATGGCTCCATATGACATCTTTAATCCCTAATTCTTGTGATAATTGTAGGGTAAAAAAGTGAGTAAGCTCAACGACATCTTCTGGCCTTGATCGCAAAGAAGGAATAACCATATTTAATACATTCAAGCGATAAAATAGATCACGTCTGAAACGGCCAGCTTCAACTTCATCGATCAATAAGCGGTTAGTGGCGGCAATGACGCGTACATTAATATCGATTTCTTTTTCACTTCCCACAGGACGGATGGCTCGCTGTTCAAGCACCCTCAGTAAGGCAGTTTGCATATTCATCGGCATTTCGCCTATTTCATCCAAGAATATCGTGCCACCTGAGGCATAGCTAAATAACCCTTCACGATTGCCTTTGGCCCCGGTAAACGCTCCCGCAGTATGACCGAACAGTTCACTGGCCAATAATTCAGGGGCTATTGCACCACAGTTTACCGGGACAAATGCACCACTTCGGCCACTAAGTTGATGCAATTGTCTGGCCACCAGCTCTTTGCCTGTGCCAGATTCGCCTTCAATTAATACTACGGCGTTAGTCGGAGCAATACGTTCAATAACTTCTTTGACATCGCGAATGGCTTCACTGTTGCCAATAATGGTGGATGATTGTCCGTGCGACAATTCGCGCCTTAACATAAAATTTTCGCGCTTAAGCAAGCGTTTTTCTATACAACGATCGACGGCGGTTATCATTTGCTCTAAGTGAAAAGGCTTCATAATAAAGTCAGATGCACCAGCACGTAATGCTTTGATTGCCACATCCATATCGGCGTAACCGGTCATAAAAATAATATCTGATTGGCGCTCGGGATCATTGAGAGCTTCATGCCATTCAATACCAGAGCGATCGGGCAATCGAATATCAACAATCAGTAAATCGAAATGGCCGTGACTGCGTAGCTCTTCTGCTTGGGCTATTGTGGAGGCGGTTTCAACCAGCGCAAACTTCTTTGACAAGGCTTTCATCAAAAAACTACGCATACCAGGCTCATCATCAACGATAAGTACTGACATTGTGGTCTTGCTTACTGGGGACATATGCTCATCGGGACTCATAAATGGACTCTTATTTGGACATTTTGACGCGCTTTGCCAATACTGTAGCACTGAATGCAAATGACTTGGTCACTATGAACCATAGAAAAGTGATCATGGGACAATTTGTCTATCATAAATAATTAAAGCTTGGGAGCAAGTTCACAGTTTCAGTTTTATGCGTGAACTCTATTTGCATTAACACTGCTTGGCATCTAACTTGCTTATTGCATTGGTAATTAAGCAAAATGGCTTAATATTTTGTACATTGATTCACGATGGACATCACGACTATTAATATATCAAGGAGCGGCAATGTTAAAACTCAAAGCAAGCGCTAGTATTCTGTTAGCGGCATCAGTACTCAGCGGAGCAATGTTCAGTCCTACGGCACTCGCAAATGACGTGATCAAATTAGCGACCACGACCAGTACTGAAAACTCAGGATTACTCGGCGCCTTGTTACCTAAATTTGAAGCTGAATCGGGCTACAGTGTGCAGGTGATTGCAACGGGTACGGGTAAAGCGTTGAAGCTGGCAACTCAGGGAGATGTTGATGTAGTGATGACTCATGCCCCTGCGGCCGAAGCAAAATTTGTCGCTGACGGTTACGGTATTGAGCCTCGCGGGATCATGGAAAATGATTTCGTTGTATTAGGACCGCTAGATGATCCTGCTGCAATAAAGTCGAGCAAAAACGTGACTGAAGCATTCAGCAAAATCGCTCATAAGCCAAGTACATTTGTATCCCGTGGTGATAACTCTGGCACTAACATGAAAGAATTAATCATTTGGAAAAATGCGGGCGTTAAACCTGAATTTAACGGCTATACTTCTGTTGGCCAAGGTATGGGTAAAACCTTATTAATGGCCAATGAATTACAAGCTTATACGTTAGCAGATCGCGGTACGTATATTGCTTATAAAGCTAAACTCGATCTTAATATTAGCTTTGAAGGCGGCGCAGAATTGGCTAACCCTTACCAAATCATGTTGATCAATCCAGCAAAATACCCAGATTTAAATCATAAAGGTGCAAGAGCATTAAGCGATTGGTTTATCAGTCCTGCTACGCAAACATTGATTAATAATTATAAAGTCCAAGGAGAGCAATTGTTTAAGGCAACTTATAAAAAATGAGTGACGGCTGGTTAGTCCTATTGCAGCAAGCATTTAGCTTGCTGCTCTCTTTTGACCCTCATGTGTGGGCAATTATTAACATCTCATTTTCGGTGTCTTTTGCCGCATTGTTGATCACCATTATTCCGTCGATGATGCTAGGCTTTATCCTTGCATTTAGCCATTTTAGAGGCCGTTGGATCGTGACAAACCTGGTGCAAACATTGCAGTCGATTCCTACTGTGGTCATCGGTTTGCTCGTGTATTTATTGTTGACTCGTAATGGTGTTTTGGGTGATTTAAAGTGGCTATTTACTCAAAAAGGGATGATTTTAGGCCAAATGCTCATTTGTGCTCCGGTATTAATCGCATTGTCCCAGGCCGCTTTTGCAAGTGTGGATCGTAGAGCTTGGGAAACCTCTCGCACATTAGGTGCTTCATGGTTACGTGCGATTTGGACCTTGTGTCGAGAACTGCGAGGACCGCTATTGTTAGCCATTATTGCTGCGTTTAGCCGCATTTTGACCGAAGTGGGTTGCTCGATGATGGTGGGTGGCAATATTATGAATGTTACTCGTAATATTCCCACCGCAATTGCGCTTGAAACAAGCAAAGGTGATTTTGCCCAAGCTATCGCGCTAGGATTGGTGTTATTAATATTAGCCTTAGTGCTAAACTTCATTTTAGGTTCATTGCGAGGCAAGGCCCTCCCAAGGAGTCACTAAGATGACATTATCTCATCATTCAGACACACCATTGGTCAGTATTCATGCGACAAATCTACTGATAACATTTAATCAGCAGTTATTGTTTAGCGCAGACAATTTGCATTTTAGTCAGGGGGATGTCATCTATCTGCAAGGTGATAATGGTTCCGGTAAATCAACCTTAATGAAGCTCCTCGCGGGGTTAATTAAACCAAGTCAAGGCCAGATAACTAGCCAAGGATTTGCTCCTCAAGCATGGTGGAGATCGGCATCAATGCTGGGTAAAGCGGTCTATTTGCATCAACATCCTTATCTCTTTGAAGGCTCAGTAAGATACAACTTAACCTACGCCTTAGATCAGCGGGCTTTAGCACCGGAACAACGAAAAAAGCGCATCCAACAAGCCATTCATATGGCTCAATTAACCGATTTACTCGATCATGATGCGAGTGATCTATCGGGTGGAGAGCGTCAACGTCTTGCTATTGCAAGAGCTTGGATAGCACAACCTAAACTATTAATGCTTGATGAACCTATTTCAAATATGGACAAGCACTCACAGCGTTTGGTCCTCGCAATGATTAATCAATTAAAACAAGACGGTACGGGACTGATAATCAGCAGTCATCAAACCTGTGGCCTGACCGCGTTGTGCCAACAACATTGGCATATAAAACAACGCACTATTCATACCAGTATTCATGTACCCCAATCAGACGATTTACATGATACCCACACTACGGAATTACATTATGGCACCTCAAATTGATGCGGTGATTTTAGCCGGCGGCATGGCTAGACGTATGGGAGGCAATGACAAAGGCTTAGTGGATCTCAATGGCCAAGCCATGATTTGTCATACTATTGATAAGCTAACGACTCAAGTTAACCAAATTCTGATTAACGCAAATAGAAACCAAGCTCAATATGAGCAATGGGGCTACACCGTCTTTAGCGACCAAGACAGTGGTTATTTAGGGCCTCTAGCCGGAATGGTCACCGCCTTAAAAAAGACTCAAGCCGATTATCTTCTTGTTGTCCCTTGTGACTGTCCTATGTTGCCGACTGACTTAGCCGCAAGGTTGTTGACGGCTTTAGAGCAACAGCAGGCTGACCTTGCTGTGGCCAGTGATGGAGAGTATGAACAACCCGTAGTATTACTATTAAAACCTCATCTAGTGACATCAATGCAGGCTTTCTTGGATGCGGGAGAGCGCAAAATTGATTTATGGTACAACCAACATAAAGTGGCAGTAGAAAGTTTTGCCGACCAACCCAATGCATTCGTTAACATCAATACACCAGAACAAAAACACCAGTTAGCAAAGCAAATTGCCAAGTAATTCAGTAGAGGTACTTCATGACAGCACTATTTACCAATCCATTGCCGATCCCCGTTTTAGGCTTCTGTGCATACAGTGGCACCGGCAAAACCACCTTACTGAAACAACTTATTCCGTTATTGAATCAACGCGGTATACGTTTAGCGGTTATCAAGCATGCACACCATAATTTTGATGTCGATATTCCCGGTAAAGACAGTTTCGAGATGCGTAAAGCTGGGGCAAGGCAAGTATTAGTGGCTTCTCATGTGCGCTGGGCGTTAATGACTGAAGATCTTGTCGATGACGATCCACAATTGCAACATTTACTCAGCCAAATTGATGCGGATAAAGTCGATATTGTCTTGGTAGAAGGGTTTAAAAAACTGGCGTTGCCTAAAATAGAATTGCACCGCGCGGCACACCATAAACCTTTGATTCATATTCATGATGACAATATCGTTGCTATCGCGTGCTGTGATGATACGACAGTGGATGATTCTTTAACTCGCTTAGACTTAAACAATGTTGCGCAAATTGCTGACTTTGTACAACATTACCAACAGGCATGGCAACCTACCGCGGTAAAATTACCAATCGATTTCACTGAAACACTGCAAACTGCAGCATCTGATGCGCAAAGTGGCCTTACGGTATCCCAAGGTATTGCTGAAGTATTAGCACAAATCACGCCGCTTGAACGCATCGAGTCGCTTAACCTGATTGATATCGACAATAGAGTATTGGCGCATGACATTATCTCTAGCGTGAATGTGCCGCAACAAACAAATTCAGCAATGGATGGTTATGCGTTCGCATTGAACGATCTAGCAACATCAGCAACGCTTAAGGTTGTCGGTGAAGTGCTCGCGGGTCATCATTACCCTGATATATTGCGCCCCGGTGAAGCGGTGCGCATTATGACTGGCGCGACCGTTCCTCAAGGAGCGGATACGATTCAGGCACGTGAATTGGTCTCGGAACACGATAGTATTATCACCATCCTTGAATCTGAACAGGTGGTAAAAGGTCAACATGTTCGTTTAGCCGGAGAAGATATCGCTAAAGGTGACGTTGCGTTAGCGGCAGGCTCACGTTTAAGTGCGGCAGAACTAGGTTTACTGGCCTCGCTTGGCTTTAACCAATTACCACTGTTTCAACGTCCGGTTGTCGCGGTATTCTCAACCGGTGATGAAGTCAGCCAACCAGGACAAGCACTCAAACCAAACTGTATCTATGACTCAAATCGCTACACGATAATATCGATGGCTAAAAAGCTCGGTTGTCAGGTTATCGATTTAGGTATTATTGAAGATAATGAACAAATACTCACCGCCACGTTGCGCAGTGCAGCGGAACAAGCCGATGTGGTGATTAGCTCTGGAGGCGTGTCAGTGGGCAATGCCGATTACATTAAAACGGCACTCGCCAATGTTGGCAACACCCAATTTTGGCGAATTAATATGCGTCCAGGCCGCCCACTCGCAGTAGGGAACATTGATCGAAGCTTGTTTTTCGGCTTACCGGGTAATCCCGTTGCCGTTATGGTGGCCTTTTTACAGTTTGTGCAACCTGCTATCCGTAAATTGGCAGGTGAGTCTCACTGGCAGCCACAATTTATTCCAGCGATAGCGCAGCATCCATTACGAAGTAAAACTGGCCGCACTGAGTTTTTACGCGGTATTTATACTATTGGGTCAGATGGCAAAATCCATGTCAGTACCACTGGCGCACAAGGCTCAGGAATGCTCAGTTCAATGGTCAGTGCCAATTGCCTTATTGTCATTGACGATGACACCGCCACCATACCTGCGGGTGAATCGGTGTTTATTCAGCCATTTGCTGATTTACTGTAAATGATAACGCTCACCGCGATAGTCGTTGTATTCATCACTACGGCTACCGCGAGGCTGGTAAGGGCAAGCTAAACCAAAAAATATCATCATTTTAAGCTAAAACCTTAACCTCTTTCGTACTATGTCCGAGAGGTTAATGCCTACGCGTAAATCGCCGCTTCAATTCACACCAAGTGACTGATGAGCCGATTGTTTTTTACTTAGCGAGTGATACACTCAAATTATAACTAACCTCAACTCAGGTTAAGAGATGGGATAAGTAAGCCAAAATCATAATATTTGGTCTATTTCATATCAAACTGGTGACTTTTTTTGTTAATAAGGCCCATTGATCCGTCAACAGCTAGCCTGTTGCAAGTCAATGCAACAATGTTAGCGGGACAAATAACTGTTTATATCCCGACCTGAGGTTAACCAT
Organism: Shewanella sp. T24-MNA-CIBAN-0130; assembly: GCF_040310185.1. NCBI lineage: Bacteria > Pseudomonadati > Pseudomonadota > Gammaproteobacteria > Alteromonadales > Shewanellaceae > Shewanella > Shewanella sp. T24-MNA-CIBAN-0130. The sequence goes on from NZ_JBEOPP010000001.1 coordinate 139,282, forward strand.
CAAACATGCACCATGTCGCTTTGAGACAAACAAAATGAATCGAGTAAGGGTAATGTATGGCGCTATCTCGTAAAAGTTGGAACTACATCATCATGGGGGCCAGCATATTTATGATTGCGGTGTTGTCTTTTATCAATGACAAAACCGCCAATGTTCCCAATGATACAGTGCCTTTATTTGATCCCCAGCTCCACCTAAAACAATTACAACTTGATGGTATTTGGTTAAGCCAACAAGACGGCCTGTGGCAGTGTCATTCGCAGGTGCTCAATTGTCAGCAATGGGCACAGTCGTGGCAAAATATTAGTGTCTCTCCATTAACGGATCCGCCGGAACATAGCCTTAAAGAGCAAAAATTATCTATTGCTATCGATAATATGCAAACGGCACAGCTATGGCGCTACTTTCCAAATGAAGGCTTGTTGCAATCATCCAAACAGAATTGGTATCAAGTGCCACCGAGTTTGCGCGTCGAGTTACAACCTATTCTCGCGATTCCTTCTCAATCAAAATAATGAGTCATTATGCCCGAATTACCAGAAGTTGAAGTGACCCGACAAGGGATCAGTCCATACCTTATCGAACAAACGGTGAGTGAATTGATTGTGCGTAATGCCTCGCTACGTTGGCCTGTACCTGCCGTTGCGCAAAACATTGTTGGCCAACGCATTAATAATGTTCGCCGCCGCGCCAAATACTTATTAATTGATACCGATGCAGGCATGACCATAGTGCATTTAGGCATGTCAGGCAGTTTACGTATTTTGCCACGCAATACCCCAGTCGAAAAACATGACCATATTGATTTAGTACTCGAAAACGGCCGCATGTTGCGCTTTAATGACCCCCGCCGCTTTGGTGCATGGTTATGGTACGAATTGCCCGAAGAAGCTCACCCACTGCTATCAAAACTCGGCCCAGAACCACTGAGTCAGCACTTTACGCCAACACAATTGCAAGCGGCATTAAGCGCTAAGAAAAAAGCGATCAAACTGTGCTTAATGGATAACCACATCGTGGTGGGTGTGGGTAATATTTATGCTAACGAAGCGCTCTTTGCGGCAGGAATACACCCACAGGCAGCCGCTGGCAGTATTGATTTAGAACGGTTAACGATCCTAGTAAATGAAGTAAAGCAAATTTTGGCTCACGCTATTGAGCAAGGTGGGACAACCTTAAAAGATTTTACCAATGCCGATGGCAAGCCAGGTTATTTTGCCCAAAAGCTACATGTTTATGGTCGCGGTAGAGAAACCTGTACCGCCTGTGGCAATTTATTAACTGAGATAAAATTGGGCCAACGTACTACGGTATTTTGCGGTCTGTGCCAGCAACGATAGTCCCATAAGTAATACCATTTTGATTAGCAAATAAAAAAGGGAGCCATTGGCTCCCTTATATCATCAACCTCAACTCGGCTAATCAACAATAACGCTTAAAATTTATATTCGTAAGTCGAAAAAGCTGTGCCTTGAGTATCATCGTCTTGGACGTCAAATTCAGAATTAGCCACACTACCACCTAAGGTCAACATGCCATTAAACATCGGCAAACGATATGATAGCTCCAGCATCATGATATCTTCTTTTAAGGGTTGCGGCGCCCACACACCACCGCGATTAGCACCATCTTTATTCAGTTGAGCATAACGGAGTATCGAGGTAAAACCATGGCTATTATCGAACTGACCAATTAACCCTAATGCATAAACATTGGCATCACTGTCATAGGTACTGCCAAAAGCGCGGCCATAATATCGCGAGCCACTTTGATAAGTGGAGTGTTCATAAAAACAGTTAAACTGGTCTTTATCTTCACCGCAATACACCATGGTATCGGTGTACTCGACAAATAATTTATATTGTTGTTTGGCAATATTAAAGCGCGTGTCCGCACCGACCATTTTGCCGCAGTCAACAATTTGCCATGGATCGCCTTTTGAATCTTCACAGGTGCGTTCTAGATACAAGCCCACAGGCACATTAAACCATGTATCAGCATATCTAACATCGAAGCCCGCCATCTGATTGCCATAGTTTGAACAGCCTACTTCATCAACATTATCTGCTCGACAGTCTCGCTGACCAGTAATTGATTTAATGGCGGTATTAAAGCTACATTCTTGACCTTCACCACAAAACTGTGTGGTCCAAGATAAACCAATTTCTAACTGCTTAAATGGCTTAATGGCACCACGAAGATTCCATAATAGGGTATGCGGAGCATAACGATCTTCTTCGGTCACACTCACGCCACCGGTTAAGCTCCAATCGCCTATCCATGACAGCCAAGGTGTTTCAAATGCTTGTGAATTATTACGACTGACCATTAAAGACGGCATTGGCCGGGCATTGTTTGATTTATGAAGTGAGGAGTCAAATCCAGGTCCCCACCACTGGCCAACACTGCCGGCAGTCACAATCCAATTACCTAGCACCACCGCAATATAAGAATCATCTAAACGGATTTCTTCGTCGTCTGCAGGGTTATAATTAGCAGATGCTGAAATTTTATACGAAAATCGCTCACCAGTGTATTCATGTGAGCCTTGTAACTGGCCCTTTTCACGATAATCAGAGCCAAAATGCTGAAAACGCGCCGCATCTGTTGCCGCGGCCACTTTTATACTGGTGTTACCACGATTGCCAACGGCATTTTGGTAGTAAAAATTAACCCGAGCAAATGCATCCACCAAATCAGGCGTTAATAACGCCGGTTCAGCTTGAGCTAGATCAGCCCCTATACCAGACCACATCAATGGAAACGTATTAATTGGCGCACTAATCACTCCAGCATCCGCTAAAGCTTGAATATCTGCACGTAAATAGATGTCAGAGGTATCGACCCATGGTGCCGCTTGAGCACTGCTATAGGTCATCATAGCGCTTAACCCTATTGCAGCGACCACATTAGTTAACCGACTAAATCCTTGTATCATAATATTACATCGCCCTTATTATCAGCTTGATTTTGCGCTACTTTTTGCTTTAATGCAGCGGCGATCTGTGGATGAACAAATTGACTCACATCGCCGCCGTGTAATGCCACTTCTTTCACTAGCGTAGAAGAAATAAATGAATTTTCTTCCGCGGGTGTCAAAAATACACTTTCAAGATCAGGGCTTAAACGACGATTCATGTTTGCTAACTGAAACTCATATTCAAAATCGGATACTGCACGCAGTCCACGAATTAACACACTCGCTCGCTGTTCTTTGGCAAAATCAACCAACAACCCCGTAAAACCGACAACCTCAACATTGTCTAAATGTGCTGTCACCAAATTAACTTGGGCGACACGCTCTTGAAGAGAGAAACGAGGTTGCTTAGAAGGATTTGATGCTATACCAATAATCACGTGCTTGAATAAGCGTGCTGCACGTTCGATTAAATCGGCATGACCATTGGTTACAGGGTCAAAGGTTCCTGGGTAAACCGCTCTTCTGTGCATAATATCGCCTTTACCTTACCGTTATAATCGCTAGTTTATCTACTTTCATCGCCAGGATAAATCACCATCACGTTCACGTATTGGCAAATGTCACATGACTAAATTACTGTCTTTTTGTTCTGGGAAGTGGTGGCAATTGTTTTTTATGCTTCGATAATTTCAGCTCGTATTTCACTTTTTGCCAAATACGCAGCAAATGGTGACGCTCAGCGTTATTGCGTTTCCCGTGGCGACTGATATCACTTTCGAAATCGGTACCGATCACAGGGAAAGGTCTGACAACAAAGCAACGCAAGTGTTTTTCGTACCAATACTGAATATCGATATCAACTGGGCGAGCAATAGGGTATGTCGTTGCCAATAATTTTTGTGCTCCGGCCAATGACACACACTGACCGCGAGTAGAAGCCGGCAACTTTAAGCACGTAGACAGACTAAAACGATCATCAAGCGCTATCGATTTTACAATGCCTTTCTGTTTACGCCCATGACACAGTTTGATGTAATCCCAGTCAGTAGAAAGATTATCAATATGCTGCATAACCGTCATTAATCCGGGATCTAAGACAGAATCATCCTCAAGAATTAATGCGTAATCTAACTGCTGTTCAACAATCATTTGCCAGCATTGGACATGGCTAAGATAACAGCCAATCTCACCCAAATTAAGCATTTTGTCGTACTTTTGGAGGTTTGTTTGCGGATCGTATACTTTAGCAATATCGACATCGCGTAACTCTTTACCGTATACGGCAGAAATACGCTGGTACTGGATACCTAACTGTTTGAGCTGTTCATCCATGAACGTAAACCGTTCAGTACTGCTATCTAAATTAATTAAAAAAACTTTAAATTTCATAATATTACTAACCCAAAAACAATTTTAATCTTGTTGAACTACTGATATTTAAGCCTAAAATATTCAGTAATAACAACAAACTGCTGAATAAAATGGTAGATGCTACAGTTAGGTTACTTTGCCTAGTGACATTTTATTTAATCCATTGAATAAATTGAAGAAAAACCTTTATCAAGTCAGTAGTTATTTTACGTCCTTTCACTCACGTGCATTTCACCATTATGACAGTGAGAGATTTGAGAGTATATCACTAATAATCGGGCTTTAGCTTGTTGTTAAAAAATTCCTAGCAACAACTTTATTAGCCAAAAATAGCACGCCAAAACGATAATAGTTAACCCTAGGGACAATTACTAATGCAAAACTATCAACAAACCGTCTTGAGTTGATATACTCTGTCAAAACCCTTACTCCAGTCATGATAATGGTTGAGTAAATCGTTAGTATTGACAATATAATGAGCCCCATCATCCGATGGAATTGAGTTAATTTTTACTTTTTAGATATTCTCATGAAAAAAATCTTAGTCATTAAGCACGATAAAATTGGTGATTTTGTACTGACATGGCCAGCACTTTACCTACTCAGGAAAGCGATGCCAGATGCAACAATTGATGTATTTGTCGCGCCGGTTGTTAAGTCTTTTGCACAAGCCTGTCCGTATGTAGATAACACCCTCATCGACTCACAAGATGATGCAAGTATTGCAGAGCACATTGCGCAGCAACATTACGATGCAGTAATAGTCCTTTTATCAGAATTTCGAATTTATAAAATCCTTAACAAAAGCAACATTCCTTATAAATTAGTTCCCAAACATAATTGGTATCAGTATTTATATCAGCATCGGGCAAGCAATGAATACTTAAACAGTGAAGGTTGCTGGCGAGGAGCGTGCATGCTAGTGGAGCACTTCTTAACTCACCACGGTTATGCCATCCCTGCACTGCCCAATAGATTTTGGGATATGAGTGCTCGTAAGCAATATTGGCAAGAATATTACCAAAAATTAGCCAATGAAAAGCTGATTTTTATTCATCCCGGTACTGGCGGGTCTTCTGGTTGCGTCCCGATAGAAAAGCTCGTTAAGTTGATCATAAATATTGATAGAATGACCCCGTCAGCATGCCACTTCGTTTTAACATTCAATGGCAGTGAACGGGAGCTTGCAGAAGAAATTCAAGCTCTACTGGCCAATACTTCAATCAACATATCGTTAGCTAAACCGCTTGATCGGTTGATTGATTTTTCCGAGTCATTGGTCGCAGCAGATATGTTTATTGCTGGCTCAACAGGGCCGCTACATATCGCGGGGTTACATAATGTGCCCACGGTTGGATTTTACGCAGGAAGACGCTCAACACCCCATATTAGATGGGGAACATTATCTGAACCCAGCAAGCGATTTGCTTATACGCCCCCAGTAGGAAAAAGAACCGGTCGTAATATGGCATTAATCAACTTTGATCAGGTATCGAATGACATAGCCGACTTTTTGAACAAACAATCTTAGATTGTCGCAGTGTGTTAAATTAAGCTCATCGCGAGCAACAATAATGGAAATACGAATATGATAGTTGTGACAGGCGCAGCCGGGTTTATTGGTAGTAATTTAGTAAAACAACTTAATGCCATGGGGCGTAATGACATTATTGCGGTAGACGACTTAACTGACGGTACGCAAATGTTTAATTTGGCCGATTGTGAAATCGCCGACTATCTCGATAAAGACGACTTCATCCAGCAAATCAAAGCCGGCGACTTTGATCATAAAATAGAGGTCATTTTCCATCAAGGTGCTTGCTCATCGACCACCGAGTGGGATGGCAAGTTTATGATGGCAAATAACTACGAGTATTCAAAAACGTTGTTGCATTATAGCCAAGCCAATGACTGTCAATTTATCTATGCATCTTCAGCCTCAGTCTATGGCGGCAGCGAGAAATTTATTGAACAGCGTGAATTTGAAAAGCCACTCAATGTTTATGCTTACTCTAAGTTCTTGTTTGATCAGTACGTGAGACAACAAGAACTGACCAGCCAAGTCGCTGGTTTACGTTATTTCAACGTCTATGGTCCCCGTGAACAACATAAAGGCGGTATGGCCAGTGTTGCCTTCCACTTTAACAACCAAATTAACGCCAACGGCATATGTCGCTTGTTTGAGGGTGTTGATGGATATGATAATGGTCAGCAACTGCGCGATTTTGTGTTTGTGGAAGATGTGGTAAAAGTTAATTTGTGGTTATGGCAGAATCCATCTGTGTCAGGGATTTATAATTGCGGTACCGGCCAAGCACAAAGCTTTAATGATGTAGCCAATGCCGTCATTGCGTATCATGGAAAAGGACACATTGAGTACATTCCTTTCCCTGACAAGCTTAAAGGTGCTTACCAAAGTTATACCCAAGCTGACTTAAACCAGTTAAGAGCGGCAGGTTACCAAGGCGAGTTTAAAACGGTTGAACAAGCTGTACCTGAATATTTAAACTGGCTTAAAACCCAGCACTTCATTGGCCAGTAAGTAATGGGTTAACCCTCGTACTGGTCGACAATAAAAAATGCTATGGTATTTTCATATCCATAGCATTTTTTTGTACATAAAAATGATTAACTTATTATCTAACTTCTTTAACCACTTCTATCAGCATGGTTGTTGAAATGGCTGGTGTCCTTGGTAAATAGATCACTTTACACAGATGAGATAGATGGTCAAAACGTCCCGCCCAATCATCACCCATAACTAAGAAATCAGCTTTATGCCGTTGAATATAATCAGCTTTCAACTCTAACGACTCTTCTAAGAAAACATTATCAACACACGCCAACGCAGCAACAATCCTCATTCGGTCTCTTTCATCACAAATTGGATTTCGGTGTTTTTTACTAAAATTGAGCGCATCAGATGACACTCCAACAGTCAATGTGCCACCTAATTCTTTCGCTCTTTCTAAAATATTTAAATGACCAATATGAAACATGTCAAAAGTACCGAATGTAATAACGTTCATCTAGATCCTTAGCTTAATAAATAGTCAGCAATTCGCTGGCTACAAAGGCCATCAACAACCCCCACTAGTTCTGCAGTATATTGCGTCCTTTGGGGGGCAAATAACTCTGGGTCTGCTATCTGCTGGTCAACAACTTGCTTTAATTGTTTATATGTTTTGGCATGGGCAGCAATGTCTGCGTAGCGGTATAAATCTTGATCAACACGATTTTTAAATCTAAATTTAAAAATCCCCCGATAAGACCACCGTAAGTGATAAAAATCACACCAAACAACAGGTTTATTTAATGCTGCAAACTCAAATAAAGCCGAAGAAGCATCACTTATTAATACGTCTGCTGAGACCATAAAAGGCAATAAATTGGCTTCTTCAGCTGGCGCTAAATAGACATTATCAAAACTTGCCCAATGAGTAAGCAGTGCTTTTTGTTTTTTATAATTTAATTTGCTCAACGAAAAATAATGCGGTTTGAGCAAAATATTATATTCAGAAAATTCAGCGGGCCAATTTTTAGCCATTGCCTCAATACTGCTTGGGTAAAATGTCGGCGCGTATAATAAGGTTTTTTTACGGGTATCTAACCCTAAAGAGGCTAAGTCTAAACCCGGTTCATCGCCTTGAATAATGGGATCTAACTTGGCATACCCCGTATCAATGAACACTTTTTCAGGAAACATATTCTGTAACCGCTTCAAACGGTATTGCCCTTCTACAAAGCGAACTTCAATATCGCCTTTTGAAACAGTATAATATACCGACTTTGGCCCGACACCATGCTGCATCAAGGCAGTCTGACTGATCCCTTTTAAGCGTGACGCTGAAGCAAATGCATTACCGAACACAATCCATTTGGGCTTGTTCAATAAATAAAATTCGAGCGCTTCAACTTCATCATTGACCCACACTACGTTTAGTTGGTGCTTGCTCACAAGCGATTCCAATACCGACTGCTGATCAACACTCTTGTAAATTACATAGGTAACTGAAACCGAACGCTTCTTCAGCTCAGCAGCAACAGGGAAATATTGTGGTAAATAATAGGGATGTAACACATCAAAACAAATCATCGCAAGTTAATTCCTATCAATCATTCCGCATCAGAGTTTACAAAGAGCACTAGTATAAATGATAACACACCTCAATCTACCTCTAATCCTCTTAACCAACTAATCAGATATTAAATGAAATCAATACTTCTGGTTCATTTTCTCAAGGTATTGATTCAAAAAGCGCTCTTTTCAAGGTATTATTTCAATTATAACTATCAACTAAGCTGTCTATTCATATGCCAATAGTTTCCACAAAGCAATTACAAACGTGTAAACGCTTACTGTTTATTTCGCCAGTTGCGCTAGGTGACTTTCTTTACTTAAAAACCTTTCTTATTGCTTTAAAAAAGCAATATGGTCATATAGAAATCGACATCTGGTTAGATGATATTCGTTGTAATAGTGATAGTTGGCGCTTATCTCGAAGTAAAATCTTACAACAATGGATGGATACTGAAGGCGTATTTAAGCTAACTTACGGCTGCACTGATTCAAAATCAGCCATGCAAAGCCATATTGAGCAGGCAAAGCTGCGTCAATATGACATCATATTCTGTCATTCAGTCAGTAAAAGTCGACAATATTCACACATCGCTCGCAGCATAAGCGACAGTGCTTTTATTGTGTCTAGTATCCCTAAAAGTGCTTCATTTGGATGGTTAAACAAACTGTTTTTTGGTCACTCAAACCATATTTTTATATTGAACGAAAACAGCCTTCCTAAGTCTCATCATATTACTGATAGATACAATATGATATTTAATCAGGTTTTGGGACTGAGCTTACCACCTGAGCAATTAATGCCTACCTTAAAGGTTCCTGAGGCCATTGAGCCCATTACTCAGTCGTGGTTAAACGGCAAATTTAGTGACCTAAAAAAGCAAGGGAAACTTATCTTTTTAAATCACTTATCGACTAATGATAAAAAAGACTGGAAATTATCGCAGTTATTTTCCCTGATTGAAAAAATATCAGCAATGGATCCGACTCAGCGTTTTATCATCAATGTTACTCAAGAAAACTTTGAATCGGTTAGTGTTGAAACCGAAAAATTTACCACTCTAACAAATACACAAGTGGCTGTTTTCACCGTAAACGAACATTTTTTTGAACTACCATCACTCATTGCACACGCTGATTTTGTGGTAACAGTCGATACGGCAATATTGCACTTTGCTTTTGCTGCTCAACGGCCTTTATTAGCGATGATGCGTGAGAAAAAGCCTTATTGGGCGCCACCGGAAAGTGAGGTGTCGCACGTAATGTATGCAACAGAAGGTAGAGGTTACATCGAAGACATCAGCGTTGATCGAGTATTCCAACAATATAAAGAAATGAACTCTCTCAGTTAAATACTTAACACCAAAATACATAAATCTAAGCAAGGTGAACGGATGAAGAAGGCTATTTTTACACTCGCTATTGGCGATAATCCAATGTATCGCGCTGCCATTTCAAGCTTTAAAGCTTATGGCCAAAGAATTGGGGCTGATGTCATCGTTTCAGATCAACTGCATTATAACATTCATGTAAGTAACCCTAAATTTGACTCTAGTCCGGCATGGTCTGAAAAACTATATATTGCTGAAATACTCAAACAATATGACCGAGTACTGTATCTAGATGCAGATATTATCGTGACGCCATGGGCTCGAGACGTATTTGAACTCTATCCAGATCTTGATACCGTTTATATGTTTAACGAAGGTTGTTATCGGGATCGTGGCGAGCAAGCGGTACAAATCAATACTATCTTAGGCGAAGTCGACTGGCCAAAAGAAGACGATAAGATCGTTTATTACAACTCTGGGATGTTTCTCGTCTCAAAAGAAACAGGCTTATTTGATAAAGCCAATATTGAAGAAATGCAGGCCATTTGCAACAAGGTTAAATTTTACGACCAAACCTATATTAACTATCTCATCAGAAGAGATAATATAAAAAGCATCGGTGTGGAAGCTAACTTTAATCGTATGCAGCTATTAGGTTACGATAATTATCAAAAATCTGATTTTATTCATTATTCTGGCAGAGGTTATCGTCAAGATATCCCGATGAGAGAATTAAAATACATCATAGATTACTGCGATATGTTTAACGATACGTTAACTAAAGCACAAATTATTGAGTATAAAAAACAAGCTTGGCATTGGTATATGCTTAAACAGCATCGAAAAACAAAGCTCCCCATACCACTGCTGAGTGCAATATTTGGTTTATTCCGTGGCAAATATAAATATTAAACCCGAATTCAGATAATGACAGCTCGCTTAAAGGCGAGCTTTTTACTGCTTAATGAATTTATCAAACTGAGTCTTAACCTCATCAACCACTATCAGTGCCATTAAATGCTCACCTTTAGCACGCGTGCCCCATTTCACTGGTGCATCAAATTGAATGGCTATCACTTGCGGGTAAACACTGACGGTGTATTGACGATAAAAATAGGGTCCTGTTCGTCCAGGATTAGAATGAGCATACAAACCAATAACAGGTGTGCCTTGAGTGACCGCCATATGCAATGGCCCGGTATCAGGTGCGAGCACTAGCTTGGCTTGTTTTAACACAGCAAGCAGCTGAGTTAGCGATGTCTTGCCTACTTGGTTATCCAATGGATGCTGGCTATGAGATTGGATAACATCGGCTAAGGTTTTTTCTAGTGCGCTTGGTCCGCCGCACAACATCACTCGATAACCTTGCTCAGCCGCATAATCGGCTACTGCAGCATAACGCTCTGGTAGCCAATTTCGATCGGCTTTACTGGCAGCAGCACAAATCACCAACACCTTATCATCGCCCACCAGCTGTTTAGCAAAATCAGTGTCTGCTTGGGGTACTGGAATGTTCCAACTAGGGGTTAAGTCTTTAACACCAATGGCGTTAGCAAAGCCCATAAACCCTTCTAATACATGGGGTGTGGCCAATGGCTCAACAGCGTGGTTGGTTACCAGCCACTGACCTTCTTTGGCTCTTGCCTTATCAAATCCGACACGCACTCGCGCCTTAATCATTAATGAAGCTATGGTTGCGCGCAGGGCAACTTGCATGTGCAGCAACACATCAAAGCGCTGACCGTGTAAATCACTGCGTAACTGCACATAGCTTCGCCAGCCCTTGGACTTATCAAAAATAACAAACTTAATGCCAGGTAAGTGCTTGAGTAATTGATATTCAACCTTACCAATAATCCAAGTAATGCTAAGGTCTGGATACTGTTTTTGAATCGCCTGCACCATTGCTACAGCGTGGCATACATCACCAATGGCAGATAAACGCAGTAAACATAATGAACGTATCGCACTAAAGTCAGCTTTCATTGATTATCCAATATGCTTAAGTGAAAAATAAGGCTGTTAAGGCAAGTGAGTGATCTTAAGGTATAATGTTATTTCGATCCACAATCTCACCAATGCTATTGATAATTAGATGCACATAAAAACCACTCAACTTGGCCATATTGCCTGGTGTGAAACCACTGCCCAGCACTTAGCACCACAAGACTTTGCCGTCGATGGTTGGCAGAAAAAAAATGCCGTTGTCGGTCAGTCTAAGGGCCGCTACACCACCTGGTTTGTCAAAACCGCTGATCTCGACTCACCGCAAACATGGGTGTTACGTCATTATTGGCGTGGTGGGATGATGGAAAAATTCAGCCGTGATGCCTATCTCTATACTGGCTTACAACGAACCCGCGCGGTGGCTGAATTGGCCATACTCGAAACCTTATATCAACAAGGGTTTGCGGTTCCACGCCCAATAGCAGCGAATGTTGAACGATTTGGATTATGGTATCGAGCCGATATTATTATTGAACATGTTGCTGGGGCAAACGATTTAGTGGCGCAGTTAAGTCATCACCCCATGACAGAGTCACTGTGGTATTTACTTGGTGAAACCATTGCCCAATTTCATCAGCGCGGGGTATATCACGCCGATCTCAATGCTAAAAACATCTTATTGGCTCACGGAAAATTTTATTTAATAGATTTTGATCGCGGTGAGTTACGTACACCGCAAGCTACGTGGCAACAAGCTAATCTGGACCGTTTGTTACGTTCTTTTAAAAAAGAGCTCGCCAAACTGACAACGCTGCATTTTAATCAGCAACATTGGCAGCAATTACTTACCGGTTACCAGAGCATCAACCCGATTTAAACCTAATCAGTGTGTAATCTTGTCATTGAAAATAGACCCTTACCAGGGTCCATTTCCAAATTAATCAACGCTTAAATGCTAAACGATGAGCTTATTGATTAGCGTAAATTGCTTCAATAACGCACCACGATTTTGTTCCACCACAGCGAGAGCCGCCGAGGATGCTGCGTGATACATCTGGCTATCGGTAAATTTATGTTGTAACCCTTGCGCTAATTCATCTGCAGAGGTAATGCAGGTTAATGCTCCGGCGTCAGCAAGCAATTGGGTGATTTGAGCAAAGTCCCAATGATTAGGGCCAACATAAACAGGTAATCCCATGGCCGCTGGTTCAAGCGGATTATGGCCACCGCTATTAATTAATGTGCCGCCAATAAACGCTTGATCTGCCGCACCATATAACATCACCAACTCACCCATGGTATCGCCCAGCAATACTTGAGTCTGGCTATTCACCTCATCATTCATACTGCGTCTGGCTAACGTCAATCCAGACTGGGTTACGGTAATAGCGGCTAAATTAAATTGTTCTGGGTGTCGTGGCGCCATAATCAATAATGCCTCAGGGAAAACAATTAATAGCTGCTTATGGGCAGTCAAAACCGCCTCAAACTCACCAGGATGAACACTCCCAGCAACCCAAATCGGTGAATTCAGCCGATCCCACTGGGCACGAAGCGTATTTGCTTGGTGTTTTTTTGTCGGGTCAATAGTGAGATCAAACTTTAAACTGCCACACACATGTATGCGTTGAATGTCCACGCCCAAATGTATAAACCGATCGGCTTCACGTTGAGTTTGTACGGTAATCAAGTTGAGTTTGTTTAACATAGGCACAGCTAAACGACGCTTATTCGCGTATTTATCGGCTGACTTTTGCGACAGTCGAGCATTGGCCAAAATCAATGTCACTTGTTGCCGGTGCGCAAAATGGACCAAGTTAGGCCACAGCTCGGTCTCCATAATAATGCACACTTTGGGTTGTAATTGGCGTAAAAAACCTTTGATGGCATAGGAAAAATCAAACGGTAAGTAACAATGCTGCACCTTATCACCAAAGGCTTTTTTCACTTCAGCCGATCCGGTAGGACTGGTTGTTGTAACGGTAAACGAATACTGAGAATGCGCAGCCATAAGCTGCTTAATTAACGGAATAGCCGCCAAAGTCTCTCCCATAGAGACACAGTGGATCAGCACATCGGTTTGAGTGACATTGGCAAAACCAAAGCGTTCAGACCAACGACTCCGATAGTCGACACTTTTTATCGCCCGAAATGCTAGATAGACAATCACCAGCGGAAAAAACAAATAGAGAAAGAAAGAATAAACAATACGGTTCATGTAAGATGAGTCATCGATTTTTGCTTGTCAGATAATCACAATGCTAACATACTCAGATCAAGACAGCTTAACGAATTATTTGAGCGACAATAAGCCAATAATGAATGTGGAAACCCCATGAAAACTCGCGATAAAATCATTTTTGCCAGCTTAGAACTGTTCAATGAACACGGTGAGCGCAGTATTACCACCAACCATATTGCCACACACTTAGGCATTAGCCCGGGCAATTTGTACTACCACTTCCGTAATAAGGAAGACATCATTAATTCAATTTTTAGCTTATATGAAAGTCATTTAGAGTCAGGCTTTAAGCTTTATGACGATGAGCCTATTACAATCGAATTATTAATGGGTTACTTTGATGCCATGTTCTATACCTTATGGGAATTTAGGTTTATGCATGCCAACTTGGCCGATATTTTAAGCCGTGATGATGCCCTCAAAAAACGCTATTTACACGCGCAACAACAAGTCCTAACTCGTTCAAGTGATGTGGTCCGCAAACTCAAAAAAGATGGTTTCCTTGATATCGAGGATAGTAAAGTTACCGCGCTTGCCGACACGTTGAAAATGATGGTCAGCTTCTGGATTAGCTACCAATTAACCCAATCCAGCACATCAACCATCACTAAAGCCACCTTATACGATGGCTTATTAAGAGTATTGATGATTTTTAAAGCTTACTCGACCCAAACTTCTGTCGCCACATTCTGCCGCTTAGAACAGCATTATTTAGACATCGCCAGCCAAGAGCGCCACAACGCAGCGCAATAGAATGCCGATATATTGGTTAATCAAGTATCAGTAACCGATCTTCTACTTTGCGAATAACCGACTACAATTGAGATCAGAATAGTTGTTATTGAGGTGTTCGCTACCCCCTATTTCCACCCAAGTCACTCACCATGTTAATGATTAGTTTTTTTAATGTGAATAAGTCGCTAGCCCTAAACTAATTCATCTTGGTCTGACGACTAAAAAAACACTGTAGAGCAGCAAAAATAAAGGTTAGAATGCCAATAACTCCAAAACACCCTGTCATTTATCGCAGTGTTTTACTGCGTGATTTGGATAAGCATAATAACCATATTTAGGAGAACACAGGTGGCATCTACCTCTTTTTACGACCGAATTAATCAGCAAATTGTCGATGTAAAAGCCGATGGCTTATACAAAAGTGAACGCATCATTGCTTCCGCGCAACAAACCGCCATTGAGGTTAACAGTGAAGAAGTGATTAACTTCTGCGCCAATAACTATTTAGGTTTAGCCAACCATCCTGAACTTATCAAAGCAGCAAAAGCTGGTTTAGACAGTCACGGATTTGGTATGGCGTCGGTACGATTCATCTGTGGCACTCAAGACATTCATAAGCAATTAGAAGCCAGCCTAAGTGAATTTTTAGGCATGGAAGACACCATTTTGTATTCGTCTTGCTTCGATGCTAACGCGGGTTTATTTGAAACTCTTTTAGATGCTGAGGATGCGATTATATCCGATGCACTTAACCATGCCTCAATCATTGATGGCGTGCGTTTATGTAAAGCTAAGCGTTTTCGTTATGCCAACAACGACATGAGCGACTTAGAAACCCAGCTTATTGCAGCCCAAGCAGCTGGAGCGCGGAATATTTTAATTGCCACTGACGGTGTATTCTCAATGGATGGCGTGATTGCTAACCTTCAAGGCGTATGTGACTTAGCCGATAAATACGGTGCATTGGTGATGGTCGATGACTCTCATGCCGTAGGCTTTATCGGTCAAGATGGCCGTGGAACCCATGAATATTGCAACGTAATGGATCGTGTCGACATTATTACCGGTACATTAGGCAAAGCATTAGGCGGCGCGTCGGGTGGATTTACGGCGGCGAAAAAAGAAGTGGTTGAATGGTTACGTCAACGCTCGCGCCCTTACTTGTTTTCAAACTCCTTAGCCCCTTCGATTGTTAGCGCCTCAATTCGCGTGCTTGAAATGCTAAAAACAGGTCAAGATCTACGTGAAGCCGTTTGGGAAAACAGTCGTTATTTCCGTGAACAAATGTCTGCAGCAGGTTTTACCTTAGGTGGTGCAGATCATGCCATTATTCCGGTAATGATTGGCGATGCTAAATTGGCTAGTGACTTTTCCAACCGTTTATTGCAAGAACATATTTACGTGGTCGGTTTCTCATTCCCTGTGGTACCCAAGGGCCAAGCGCGTATTCGTACTCAAATGTCAGCGGCGCACACTCGCGTTCAACTTGATCATGCTATTGCTGCCTTTACCCGTATTGGTAAAGAAATGGGCATTATCTAATCTAACCTAGATTCATCGAAGCATAGATTGATAACAGCATCTCGTAACAATAGCCCAGGCTAAAGATAGTTCCGATTAAAAATAGGTCATCAACATGAAAGCATTAAGTAAGTTAAAGCCTGAAGAAGGCATTTGGATGGTCGAAGCACCAAAACCAGAAATGGGTCACAATGACCTGTTAATTAAAATTCGTAAAACGGCTATCTGTGGTACTGACGTCCATATCTACAACTGGGATGAATGGTCACAAAAAACTATCCCTGTACCTATGATTGCCGGCCATGAATATGTCGGCGAAGTCGTCGATGTGGGCCAGGAAGTTCGTGGGTTCAGTATTGGTGACCGCGTATCTGGAGAAGGTCACATCACCTGTGGTCATTGCCGCAACTGTCGTGCTGGCCGTACTCACTTATGCCGTAACACTTCAGGTGTTGGGGTTAACCGTGATGGCGCATTTGCCGAATACTTAGTGCTGCCTGCTTTTAACGCCTTCAAGATCCCTGCTGATATTTCAGATGATTTAGCCGCTATATTCGATCCATTTGGTAACGCCGTCCATACCGCGTTATCGTTTGATTTAGTCGGCGAAGACGTATTGATTACCGGTGCAGGCCCTATTGGTATTATGGCTGCGGCAGTGTGTAAACACGTCGGCGCACGTCATGTGGTGATTACTGATGTGAACGAATACCGACTTGATCTTGCTAGAAAAATGGGTGCAACCCGCGCCGTCAACGTCGCCAACGAAAACCTTAACGATGTCATCAAAGAACTTGGCATGACAGAAGGCTTTGACGTGGGTTTAGAAATGTCAGGTGTGCCATCGGCATTCCACGCAATGTTAGACACCATGAACCACGGCGGTAAAATTGCCATGCTCGGTATTCCTGGCGGCGAGATGGCCATTGATTGGAGTAAAGTCATTTTTAAAGGCTTGCTCATCAAAGGCATTTATGGCCGTGAAATGTTTGAAACTTGGTACAAAATGGCCAGTTTAATCCAATCAGGTTTAGACTTGTCCCCTATCATCACTCATCATTTTAGTGTCGATGATTTCCAGCAAGGCTTTGATGCGATGCGCTCAGGTCAGTCTGGAAAGGTTATCTTGAGCTGGGATTAAACGTTAATATCTGAGTTACCCACACCAACAAGGGGTTGTATTTATACAACCCCTTGTTGCAAACTAAACCAAGTCCAATCGCTATTCGTATACTTTATAGGTTATGTCATGTCAGGTTTTAAACATTTGTCTATTAATGAGCTTATCCATATGTCCACGGAATCTAACGACGTACAAGTTGTTGATATTCGTGATGCGGCCAGTTTTGCCGCCGGTCATATTGAAGGTTCAACCCATTTAACTAATGAAAATTTAGCTCAATTCACTAGCAGTGCTGATATGGATAGACCTTTGGTCGTCGTTTGTTATCACGGCATGAGCAGCCAAAGTGCCGCTAACTACTTAAATGAGCAAGGTTTTGATGATGTTTACAGCCTAGATGGCGGTTTCAGTGCTTGGAGCTTAGCGAACTCATGATAGAAATTGGCCAACTCGCGAATGCACGTGCTGCACAAGCATTTATTGATTACCTCAAGGGGTTAAATATTCAATGTCATGCCGTGGCTCA
The DNA here is from genome assembly GCF_040310185.1 of Shewanella sp. T24-MNA-CIBAN-0130. Taxonomy (NCBI): domain Bacteria; kingdom Pseudomonadati; phylum Pseudomonadota; class Gammaproteobacteria; order Alteromonadales; family Shewanellaceae; genus Shewanella; species Shewanella sp. T24-MNA-CIBAN-0130. Next base: position 157,076 of record NZ_JBEOPP010000001.1, read on the forward strand.
TGCTCAGGGTGTTAGCCTAGAGATTAATAACCCAGCTGATGAAAACCGAGCCCGCGCCGAGTTAATTGAGTTTGCTAAAAACCCATACGACAGTAAGTATTTACAGGCATCTTGGGATAACGGCGCTACCAATACTAAATTTGACTATGGCCCGGGAACAAAAGGCTTAATTCAACAGTTTATGAAAGGTGCTGGCCCGCTGACGTTAATCTGCTTTTTTGTTTGTGTTGCCATTTTCGCTGGCATGAACCTTGGTTTTGCCAATGCTATCTTTACTCAGTTATCTTTTTTCGGCGCCGTTGCGGACAGTGGTTTAAACCAAGTTTGGCGAGTGTTTACGCCAAGCCTAATGCACTTTTCTGCTATGCATATCATCTTTAATATACTGTGGTGGTGGTACTTAGGCGGTAAAATTGAAACCAATTTGGGTACTCGACCACTACTGTTTTTATTAGTTGCAGCGGGCACTTTGCCTAATATTGTGCAGTTTTACATGACAGGACCTAATTTTGGTGGGCTGTCTGGCGTCGTTTATGCTGTGGTGGGTTACACTTGGTTAATGGGTATTCGCAAACCCAGCTGTGGTATTAGCTTACCGCAATCTTATATGATTTTTATGCTCATTTGGTTAGTCTTGGGCTTTACTGATGTGCTTGGAATGCCAATTGCAAATGGTGCCCACATTGCGGGGCTCTGTGTCGGGTTAGCTCAGGCATTATTTGATAGCAGAAAATCACAACAAGCTAAAACCAGCTAATCACCACTAATAGCGCCACCTTAGGTGGCACTTTTTTTGACATTAATGGGCTCATATAAACCGTGCTTTTCAACGCCAATCGTTAAGCCATTTCGAGTACTTTATTGACCAGTTTCTCAATACCAATATGTGCCTCTAATATCGATGTCGCTAACATATACCCTGGCGTACTGACTATTTTATTCACTTCATCAACAACAATATCTTCAACTTGCACGTCTTTATGCTTACCGCCCATTTCATTGAATGCATGAGCCGTCTCTGAATCTGTGCCAATGGTGCCAACAGCTCCTTTGCCGTAAATGTTAGGGATCATCACAGGTGAAATACACACAAAACCAACAGGCTTGTGTGCCAAAGAAAACTCACGAATAAAGTTCTCTACAATAGGCTGAATATGACAATTACTGCCAGTAGTTGCAAAGTTGGATAAATTTTTAGCGGCACCAAAACCACCGGGAATAACCAAACCATCAAATTGACTGATCTCTAAGGTGCTGGCATTGAGTACTTCACCACGAGCAATTCGTGCAGACTCTACTAACACATTACGGGTTTCGTCTGTGTTGACCTCACCCGTTAGATGATTCACCACATGCATTTGAGTCATGTCCGGAGCAAAACATTGATATTGTGCTCCCGCTCGCGTTATCGCCAGCAAGGTTAATACGGCTTCATGAATCTCAGTTCCATCAAACACCCCACAGCCACTCAACAACACAGCAATTTTTTTCATGACATCCTCCTTCAACTTTTAAGTGATAATGTAAATATTACAACAAAAAAACAACAAAATGATTGATCTGATTAAAAATCGTGCTAACTTGGACCGTCGAATTTAGTAGATGAGCTTTTTGTAACCATAAAACATCACTAAATTCTATTGTGACTTAACTGACATCAATAAAAAAGTCCACAAATTAGTAATATTTATGAGAATTAATATTTAGCTCACAAAAATAAAAATAAACGCCTTAATTCAACTAGTTACAGATTTCATTTCAAGTCGTAGGAAAATCTATCCAGTAAGGTTGATTAATTCACTCACAGACTTATCCACAGGCTGTGAATCTTTGTCGCGCCTAATAGTTTGCTTTTCTCTATAAAATTACCCACAAAACCTCACTGGATACGCCACTGGTCAGACGTTACGGTCATTGAGCACTATCTTGGGTAAATAACTGACAATCTCACAAGCATCTTGAGGTGCTGTGGGTATAATGTCATCCTATTAGTCTCGCAAAATACTGAACACGAATATTAATTATGCCAACGATTCCCAATAATCCGCTCATCCTCGTTGATGGATCATCTTATCTTTATCGCGCTTATTATTCGCCGCCTCATTTAACCAATTCCAAAGGTGAAGCGACAGGCGCGGTTTATGGTGTCATTAATATGCTTCGCAGTTTATTAAGCCGCTACAGCCCAAGTCATATCGCGGTGGTGTTTGATGCCAAAGGCAAAACCTTCCGCAACGATATGTACGACGAATATAAAGCCCAGCGTCCACCGATGCCTGATGATCTGCGCACTCAAATAGAACCCTTGCACAAAATCATTCACGCGATGGGTTTACCACTGATCAGCATTTCGGGTGTCGAAGCCGACGATGTGATCGGTACCATTGCGCTTCAAGCGAGTAAAGAAGGCCGAGCGACGTTAATCAGTACCGGCGATAAAGATATGGCGCAACTCGTCAATGAGCATGTGACGTTAATCAATACCATGACAGACACCATTATGGGGCCCGAAGAGGTCAAGACGAAATACGGTGTTAACCCAGATAGAATAATCGACTTCTTAGCACTCATGGGCGACAAATCTGACAATATTCCGGGCTTACCTGGTGTCGGCGAAAAAACCGCTTTAGCCATGCTCATCGGAGCAGGCAGTGTTGCCCAGCTATTAGCCGATCCTCACAGTGTTGTCGACATGGGTTTTCGAGGCTCGAAAACCATGCCGGCTAAAATTATCGACAATGCCGATATGCTAAGGCTGTCTTACGAGCTAGCCACCATCAAAACAGATGTCAAACTCGAACAAGACTGGCATGAGCTCAATGTTAAACCACAAGATCGAGATGAACTGATTAAATGCTTTGGTGAAATGGAGTTCAAGCGTTGGTTAGCTGAAGTATTAGATAACAAGCAACCTCGCGGCACTGTTAGCGACGCTAGCGATGAAGAAATTGCCGTATCGCCAACCATTGAAGCTGAGTATGAAACGATTCTGACTATGGAAGCGCTCGATAAATGGATCGAACAGCTCAACAGCGCCGACCTTATTGCGATTGATACTGAAACCACTAGTCTCAATTACATGGAAGCAGAACTTGTCGGTTTATCATTTGCTACCGAAGCAGGTAAAGCGGCCTATTTACCGTTAGCTCATGATTACCTTGACGCGCCGCAGCAAATCGATAAAGCCAGTGCACTTGAAAAGCTGCGCCCAATTCTTGAAAGTGACACTCTCCAAAAAGTCGGTCAAAACCTAAAATATGATATGAGTATTTTAGCCAATGCAGGCATTACTCTCAAAGGTGTACGCTTTGATACCATGCTCGAATCCTATGTGTTTAATTCAGTCGCATCACGTCACGACATGGACGGTTTAGCATTAAAATATCTTGGTCATAAAAATATTAGTTTTGAAGAAGTCGCAGGTAAAGGCGCAAAAAAACTGACCTTTAACCAAGTTAATTTAGATATAGCAGGCCCTTATGCCGCCGAAGATGCTGATATTACCCTGCGTTTACATCAACATCTATGGCCAAGACTTGAAAAAGAACCTGAACTCGCCAGTGTATTTAATGAGTTAGAACTGCCATTAATTCAAGTATTGTCAGACGTCGAGCGCCAAGGTGTATTAATCGACTCAATGTTACTTAGCCAGCAAAGTGGTGAGTTGGCCAAAAAGCTTGATGAACTGGAAATTAAAGCCTACGAAATAGCAGAAGAGAAGTTTAATTTAGCTTCACCCAAGCAGCTGCAAACGCTCTTTTTTGAAAAACTAGGTTACCCAGTCAAAAAGAAAACGCCTAAGGGTGCACCATCAACAGCTGAAGAAGTGTTAGTTGAACTGGCACTAGACTACCCTTTACCTAAAATCATCCTTGAGCATCGCAGCCTAGCAAAACTAAAGAGCACCTATACCGATAAACTGCCGCTAATGGTTAACGCTATCACGGGTCGTGTTCATACCAGTTACCACCAAGCTAATGCTGCGACTGGCCGTTTGTCATCGAGTGAACCCAACTTACAGAATATTCCCATTCGCACCGAAGAAGGTCGCCGTATTCGTCAAGCCTTTATCGCTCCTGCGGGTCGTAAGATTTTAGCAGCCGATTATTCGCAAATTGAACTGCGGATCATGGCGCATTTATCCCAAGATGCAGGCTTATTAGCGGCTTTTGCTGCAAACAAAGATATCCACAAAGCCACTGCAGCTGAAGTGTTTGGAATACATTTTGAAGAAGTGACCACAGAACAACGTCGCCGCGCCAAAGCGGTTAACTTTGGCTTAATTTATGGTATGTCTGCATTTGGTTTAGGCAAACAACTGGATATTCCACGTAACGAAGCACAAACGTATATCGACACTTATTTTGCTCGCTACCCAGGTGTGCTTAAATACATGGAAGAAACGCGAGCCATCGCTGCTGAATTGGGTTATGTGTCAACATTATTCGGACGTCGTTTATACTTACCAGAAATCCGCGATCGAAACGCATTACGTCGTCAAGCTGCTGAACGCGCAGCGATTAATGCGCCCATGCAAGGTACTGCCGCAGATATCATCAAAAAAGCCATGATATCGATTCACCATTGGATCAATACCAGCACACAAGGTGAAATCACCTTAATCATGCAAGTGCACGATGAATTAGTGTTTGAGGTTGATGAGGCGCAAGCTGAAACGCTCAAAACAAAAGTGTGCGATTTAATGGCTCAAGCGGCGTCATTGGACGTGACCTTATTAGCTGAGGCAGGCATTGGCGACAACTGGGGTGAAGCCCACTAGTTATTGAGGGTCACTAGCTGGCTCGTATCAGCAAAGGCTGCTAGACCATTCAAACAGGTTTAACGATTATGCCACCTCACTGACGGTGGCATTTTTATGCTTCATTTTTTTAGAAAGTAATTTGTTAAAAAGTAATCCCTCCTAAAATAGACGATAAAGCCTCGATCATAAAAGACATATCCATCTGTTAGAAAGTGTTACCCCACCTTATTTGCTATCAGTTCAATCAGTGGATGGCGATGAACAAGCAATTGATGGACCTCAAATCAGAGTTCAAATCTGTCTAAAACCGGTGCTAAAATCCGACAAGTATTTGCGGACTACCGAAAAAACTCAATCTGTATAACATTCCAAGCCGTTATGGTTAACAAAACAGCAATGTTTTGGGTCTAAAATCACACTATTATATGTCTTTATGAAAAACAGTTTTTTATTTTCAGGTTAATAGGCTATTATAATTGTCGTAGGGTACAGAGGTTAAGATGTTCAATCTTTCAAACCTTTATTTCACTAGCAATAGTGACTAGCCAAATTCGGCGCCCCAGCAATTTAGGTTGCTGGGGCTTTTTTTGATTTTTTTTCGAGCTAAAAAATATTTAGAGCAAATACTTTAACTGTCGTTAGAGATCGGTTATTATATTGCTATTGAGCGTCATCAAATTGAGTTGATGGCACTTGAGTCTTGTTGAATTTAGCTTCTCCCCAAAAGAGCTAATTTATTTGTACCGATGGCCGTTTGGTTATCGGTTTTTTTTGCCTAAAAATCAAGAACCCTATACCAAAGACGAAAAAAAGCCGACATGTGTGTCGGCTCTTAGTGCTTGCTGGCAATCGATTAACCGCTCAATGGTTACTCGGGTTCTTGCTCAGCCTTCTCCTCAGCTAACCATTCAGGATGACACCAATCATTTAAAATGCTCAGCACCTTAGGTTTACCGGTGCCTTTCAATGACGACAAGGTCTCCACTTGCACCTTATCACCAAAATCCTTTAGGGCTGAACGCACCTCATTGATGGTTTTCATTTTGGTACTCTGGGTTAACTTATCAGACTTAGTTAACAAAGCTAATACCGGAATATTACTCAATACTGCCCATTCAATCATCTGCATATCAAGATCTTTCAATGGATGACGAATATCCATCAATACCACCAAACCACTTAAACAAGCACGTTTTTGTAAATACTCACCAAGCGCCTGTTGCCATTTATTTTTTAATGCTAAAGGGACTTGCGCAAAACCATAGCCCGGTAAATCGACCAAGCGACGATCATCATCCAACTGAAAAACGTTAATCAATTGGGTTCGACCTGGTGTTTTACTGGTTCGAGCTAAACCTTTTTGCTCCGTTAGTGCATTTAACGCACTGGACTTACCGGCATTAGAACGCCCAGCAAACGCAATCTCAACCCCGATATCCCCAGGAAGATACTGATCTAAATGCGCAATATCTGGCGCACTGATTAAAAACTTAGCCCTACGGAAATCGATACGAGATTCAGTCACTCTTCACTCCAATTAAATTACTTCTAGTAACGCGTTACCATAAATTTTTAACAATTGCTTACTTTTGCACATTTTCGTGTAAAATATTAGCTTGATCACATTATATACCCAAGCAATGCTGATGTGTGTGATGTAGTCATAAATGATTTTGCTCTAACCGAACAAAATAAACTGCATAAAAAGCACTTGGAAAATCATTTTACCACGCTTGCGGGTCTTCCTAGTAAGCTCAGGACAATAAATTAACTAGAAGTTGGAACGCCATGAAAAAGTTAGCTCTTGCGCTGTCTGTAGTCGCCGCTATGTCATCACCAGTTATGGCTGAAGGTAATGCTGAAGTAGGCAAAACTAAAGCAATCGTATGTTCTGCCTGTCACGGTGCTGACGGCAATAGCATGATTGATATGTATCCTAAATTAGCAGGCCAACACCCTGCCTATCTTGAAAAACAATTAACAGAGTTTCGATTAGCGGCCAAAACAGGTGGCGCAGAGGGTCGTATGAACCCCATTATGATCGGTTTTGCAATGGGACTCAGCGATGAAGACATTGCTGACATTTCAGCATTCTTTGCTAGCCAAGTACAAGTTGTTGCCGAGGTTGCCGATGTACCTACTGCAGGCGAGAAACTGTATAAAGGTGGTGATGCCGCCCGCGGTATTACCGCCTGTGTTGCTTGTCATGGACCTGAAGGTCAAGGCGCCGCTGCTGCAGGTTTCCCTGTGGTGGGTGGTCAACATGCTAACTATATCAACATTCAGCTAACACAATTCCGTGATGGGATCCGTCATAACGATTTAAATGGCATGATGCAAGATGTCGCGAAAAAGCTGTCTGATGCTGATATCGAAGCATTATCTAAATATATTTCAAGTATTAAGCATTAATACTACTGAATATTAGCTAATAAAAAATGGGCTTTCGAGCTCATTTTTTACCCCCTAAAGTTGACGTTGACGTAAACTTCATCGATTATTACTTGACAGTGTTCACACTTTTAGCGTTAAATACACCCCGTACCGAGATGAACCCATCTGTTTGTAACATAAAACTAATAACATCAAGCAGGTTTCGGACTGATACATTTAAGATATAAGAATAAAGTTAATTTATAATAATAATAATTTAAGACCGCTCACTAATAATAACAACATGAGTCGATATTTCATTTTGAAATACAGGTCGTAAAATTTGTAAGGAATAGACCGATTGGTCGACATGCTATTTAGCACTGCCTTACACAACAGAGTGACTGATAACCCAGAGCATTATTTGAAGGATTCAAATAATGGCATACAAAGCTTATTGCTGAGGATGCATCCACTGGAGGCTTTATCGCTCGAAGGTACAAAGTAACAAGGATGGTTAACTCTTGTCATTGAAGACAATTAGGATAATGATGCGTCATTGAAGACCATCTACGGAAACTGTAGTCAGGACGGCAACAGAATATAAAAAGTGTTATGGATGACCAATAACAACTAGAAACGGCATGGAAAGCAGAAGAAATAAAGATCTGACCGGGATAGTCACATAGCAAGTAAGGATACTTGGAATCAGAATAAAGTGCGTTAGGCACTCTTTTTCGAGGTGGCAGTTATACTGCCACCTTTTTTTATGCCCAAAATAACCTCAATATTGACTTGATTTAAAATACTTACTTTTAATTAGCCGCATTCGCTATATAATCGTTTATTAAGTCAATACTTAGGCACTGCTGTATTTGATGAACGTATGTCCGCTTTGTAATCATGGTGCTCATTTTTTTGTTCAAGACAAAAAAAGAGCTTTCTACAGCTGCGAACGGTGTGGTTTAGTTTTTGCTAACCCAAAATCACATCTAATGCCTGATCTTGAACGTCAGCGTTACGGTCGTGCACAAACGTCATCGAAACAGAAACCATTATCGCAATTTATACTGCCACTGCTTGAGCAAATATCTCAGCAACAGACAGGTGTATTAACGGGCCTGAATTTTGGCCGCTTACTTGATGAACAAAGTAAGCAATCCATCGCAGACGCCGGTCATCTTGTTAATCAATACGACCCGTTTTTTGCTGCTGATCAGTCGGTACTGAAACAGCGCTATGATTTTGTATGCTGTTATCGAGTATTTGAGCACTTTCGTCACCCTCACCGAGAATGGATGTTGCTTAGTCAATTAATTAAACCCGGTGGCTGGTTAGCAATAAGTACCCCTTTATTGACCGATAAAGACCACTTTGCTAAATGGCATTACAAAAACAATCCAACTCATGTAAGCTTTTATCAGCACTCGACATTCGAATATTTAGCATTAAATAGTGATTTTGAGCTATTATTTGCATCGAAAGCTCTAGTTTTGATGCAAAAATCATCAAAATCTGATATAAAGCGCATCCTTATTTAGTGTCTTGCAGAAATTGCTCTGCAAGAACGTGTTTAGAAAACCTAACGAGAACATTATGGCTCGCAGCAAAAAAACTCGCAAAGGCGGCGAAAACGGCGCTAAGTTTGCCCCAAGAGAGAAAAAAGTCGATCGCAATGCGGTGGATGGTAAAAAATCTGAAACAGGCCGTAAATCAGGCAGCCGTCATAATGAAACTTTACTTAAACAAGCATCAGATAGCGCAACAGTTAAGAGTAAAGATGCACGCCATGGCAGTAAAAAGCCGGTAGCATTAACATTACCGACATCAATTACCAAGCCGTTAGTGGTTAAGCCTAAACAGCCTAAACTGAACGATGAGCAACAGTTATTGAAACTTGAAGAAGACCCAAGACTAAATCAATTGCTTGACCAACTTGAAGAAGGTCGCGATTTATCTGACACGGATCAAAAGTGGTTGAACAATCAATTAGACAAGATTGAGCAACTGATGTTAAGTTTAGGCCTTACTGAAGGTGATGATACGCCAACGGCCAGCCCTAAAAAGCAACTGAGCGACGATGAATTATTAAATCGTTTTGAATCAGGTGCTGATCTGCTCAAAGATTATCAACACAAAGATTAATCTGCTCGATGACAGTAATACCAAGCTATTTCTTGGTTTGATATAAAAAAACTGGCGCATCTTGCGCCAGTTTTGTATTCAGAAAAGGATAAATTGTGTCAACAACCGCCATCGTTATTGCTTTGCTCATTATTGTTGCCCTTGCAGCCTACGCAACACACTTACTGTTAACGCTTAAACGTCAAACACAAGCTAATCAGCAGGCATCATCAGAGCGTAAGGCTAAAGCTGACGAGCGTAGACAACAAATACTTACTGATATCCGCTACATAGCAGCGGCGATGTTAGAAGATCGCTGTGAACTGTCTGAAGGCGTTGTGCGCATAGGCAAATTATTTGATGTCTTATCACTGTCAGAACAAGTTGCGCCTGACTTCCCTAACCTATTTATCCATTATGACCTCATTAGAAACCATCCCATCATGGAAGCGCGTCAAGCCTTACCTAAACAACAACGAATGAAGTTTGATTTTGAGCGGATGAAATCAGAAGCAGAATTAGAACAAGTCATCCTAGAAGAAGCCAAATCCATTGCTAAGTTTGATAAACCGACCACTCACTAGCACTTTTCAACCGATTAGATCACCTCAACCCGGGATGATAAACCGTTATTGCAGCGCTATTGATCCTCTAACGGCGTCGCACTCACCATCGCCCAAGCTATTGACGTGTACATTTGCCTTGTTAGCAAACCAAACAGCAAGTTTGAAATAAAATACAGAACATATTCATACGCTTATCGATTAATCCTATCTACTATCCTCGGTTGAGCTTAAGCGTCAAATTAGCACGATGATAGGTTATGCTGAGATCACATAAGCTAACGGGGCACATCATGAAGGTATAACAAACCTATATTAGATGTGTTTATTGTCCGATTAATATCAACCCCTTAGATAATGCACAGTAACAACAAGAAGCTTAATAAAGCTCAATAATTGGGATCACATTATGTTTAGTTCACTTTGCTCTGGGTTACTCAAAATACTTGGTTGGAAATTAGATGGTCAACTTGATAAAACCAAACCCTGCGTCATCATTGTTGGCCCGCATACCAGTAATTGGGATTTCATTATTGGCATTATCGCCCGCAGCGCCTTAGGAACTAAAATACACTTTTTGGGTAAGCATCAGCTCTTTATTCCGCCTTGGGGATGGTTATTTCGCGCCATGGGTGGTAGCCCCGTTGATAGACGTAAATATAATAGCTTAGTCGATGGCGTGGTACTGTTATTCCAACAAGATCCACTTTATAAACTGGCCTTAGCACCAGAAGGTACACGCAGCCCAGTAACCCGTTGGAAAAGTGGCTTTTACCATATTGCAGCCAAAGCGGATGTTGATATTGTGCCAATCGGATTAGATTTCGGCCGCAAAGCGATTGTGATCGCCAAGCCCTTAAGACCGACAGGAGATATTGAACGAGAAATAAATCAGTTAATGGATTTCTATCGTTCAATCAAAGGATGTCATCCCAAAAAGATCCCCAATTATCAACAAAGCAGTGACGTTAAAAAATAACTACAATTCAATATAATCATCTGTGAGTGCTAAGAATAAAGAAAAATAACACGCTGCGGTGCGCTACAAGACACTTTCTAAACTCTCAGAAGCTAACACGTAGCTGCCACCTAAACGGGTAATATGGGTTGGTGTATGGATCCGCACTAAAGATAGCACCAACCGCGTCGACGCTTGTGATATAAACACAGGAGAACTACCCCAAAATGTTACCCCGGCTAAATCAAACCGACTTTGAGTACTATTAATTCCACCCAAAAAGTGAGTATCTGTGGCGCTAATAGTACTGCGCGTTATCATCATTTTGTTTAACGGTACACCTATGCGGCTAGACTTGATTGTCACAATCGAGTCGCTGATAGTGAGCTCGTTTACATCAGCATCATCTACAAACACCAATTTACAGTCATCAATAATTAGCTGGTCATAGTGCCCCGAAAAATATTGTTGGCTATCTTGATAGCATTTGCCAATACGCTTACTTTGATTTTCAGAGCCTTGTTCGCGAGCTAAAGGCGTAGACGCAAGGCTGGTTAGCAGCATCTGATTAAAAATGCGCTGATGAGACTTCATCGGGACATGTCCGGCACCGTCAATAACCCGTAGTTGTGCCCTAGGTAATATATGCAGTAGTGCTTGAGCGGTTCGCAATGGTGCAACCTGATCATCCGCTCCCCAAATGAGCTGCGTAGCGGGCATCTGTTGGTAATTAAGCACAGAGAAGTTTTGTTCCATTAATGCTAATGCCGCATTGGTATTCGTTTGCTCGCCAATGGTCATATTACGAATAGACTCGTTGCGACTCAGCAACTGAGTGGGATCAAACCCTGTCCCTGTTTTCTCTAGTATTTTGTCAGCAAAATTATCAACCCGCGCCAATAGTCGGCGAAAACCTTGTGGTAATTCGCTATTGGCCATGTTCCTCTTAGAAATTTGCTTTAGATAGGCTGTACGGTCCAAAATTCCGGCAGCATCGACCAACACAAGTTGTTCAACGTTGCCAGGATATTGGCTAGCATAGTATAAACTGATCGCCGCCCCCATCGAGTGGCCCACTAAATGCACCTGAGTATCTGGATGGCGGTAACGACTTACAACCCAATCGATAACCTTGGCATATTCTTTTGGCGAGTAAGTAAATACAGCACCTTGTGATAAGCCAAAACCGGGTAAATCAATAGCAACAACATGGTACTGCTTTGCCAATGCAGGAATAACCGTTAACCAGTCTTTAGAGGCTAAATCGCCTAAACCATGAATAAGTACAACCGTGTCACTATGCTCAAACCCGGTTTGCAGCACAAACAGCGGCGCTTGGTGGCTGGGTACCATCACTCGTTCAAATTGATAGCCCGCAGGGTAATCGGCTAATTCTGCCGCGGTTAACGGTTCAACCATCAATGGTTTTTGGTTACCGATTGCACCAACTTGCTTACTGATGTCATTAAACCAACTGGCTGGCACGGGTATCGCCCACAAGAGCGACACCATTAATAGCAAGAGTAATAAAGGTGATTTAACCACCGCAGAAGTCCGCTCTCTGGCAGCTTATCACTCTTGTTCGGTGCATTGCTTTATGCTGCGAATATCGGTTCCTGTGGGAATTTGAAACGCGCGCAAACCAAACTCTGGTAACACGGCAAAAATGTGGTCAAAAATATCCGCTTGAATGGCTTCATAATAGGTCCAACGAATATCATTGGTAAAAATATACAACTCTATCGGCAAGCCTTCAGTCGTTGGGGCTAGCTGCCTAACCATCAATGTCATGTCTTTATGTACTTTTTCATGACGATGTAAATACTCTTGTAAGTACGCTCTGAATGTTCCGATATTGGTTAAATGACGGCCGTTCACCTTCATCTCGATATCACTCACATTGGCATTAGCGACACTAATTTCACTAAAGATTTGTGGCAAGTATTCTTTTAAGTAATTCACCTTGCCCAAGCGTAAACGCTCTTCATCCGTTAAAAATTGAATACTATTGACATCAATATTGATTGAACGCTTAATCCGTCGACCGCCAGACTCAGACATGCCGCGCCAGTTCTTAAATGCATCAGAGACCAATGCATAGGCTGGGATCATGGTGATCGTATTGTCCCAATTGCGTACTTTGACTGTCGTCAATGTCACGTCTTCAACTGCGCCATCTGCAGCGTATTTATCCATTTGGATCCAATCGCCTTTACTCACCATGCGATTAGCGGCAAGTTGAATCCCAGCAACAAAGCCTAAAATGGTGTCACGAAATACCAGCATAACAAGACCGGTTGCAACCCCTAAACCACTAAAGAAATAAACAGGCGACCGGTCGGCTAGTACCGCAAACACAACAATTAACCCAATGAAAAACAAGAATAACTTAGTCAGTTGAACAAAACTTTTTACCGGTAAACGGCGATTAACATGATTAACATCGGCAATTTCATCGATGGCATTTAATCCGCCATACACAGCTCGAATAATAAAAAACACTAACAAAGCGCTAAGTAAACGGTCAATAAACGCACTGACCAACTCGAGTTCAGTTAACACTATGGGGATCAATAAATCGAGGATTAAAATGGGCACTAAAATAGCGAGACGCTCAAACACCTTAAAACGCATGAAAATATCGTCCCAAGTCACCGAGGAACGACGGATCACAGCATTCACACCGTGAACCACAAATCGGTGAGTAATGAAATAACTTAAACCTGCCACAATCAAACAGGCAAAAATCAATATCAAGGTGGCGACGCCATCCGATGGTTGGCTATTAATACCTAACTGGGTTAACCAAGCCGCGATTTCAACTCGAACATCTATATTCACAAACAAATCCTTAGCAATCTTTTATCTTTACTCAATCAACAGACTTACATTAGCCCGCATAAAAACAATGAAGCTCTCGTAGGCTTATCACTATACTCATTATGCCCTGTGTTGATGTAGAACGTTAATGAAACATCAACACTATCAGCCAAGATACCGAATATAAATGCAAGCCACTCTTTTCACTATTATTTTAAATTTTTGACTTATCTGAGTATCCCCATGCATGATTAAACAAAAATGATCTTTTTTCCATGGGAAAAAAAAGACAATAAAAAAGGACCTTGCAGTCCTTTTATCCAATTTATCATCAATATAGCATGCTGATAATATGTTACTTAGCCCAACTAAAAGCTCGGTAACATACCTTGTGGTAACAGCCTGTTGAAGCTCGCGCGACACAACAAGTTAACCGAGTTGTCGATATCGGGTGAAAAATAACGGTCTTTATCATAAAACGTCACGATTTCACGCAGTTCAGCTTTGGCCATTGCGACGGCCGCGCTCGGTTGCAACGGCGCTCTGAAGTCTAAGCCTTGTGCGGCAGCTAACAGCTCAATCGCCAACACGCCACGGGTATTTTCGCTCATGTAACGTAAGCGCCGTGCAGCAAACGTGGCCATCGACACATGATCTTCTTGGTTAGCCGATGTGGGCAAACTGTCTACCGATGCTGGGTGAGCGTAGGTTTTGTTTTCAGAAGCTAACGCCGCTGCGGTTACTTGAGCAATCATAAAACCTGAGTTGACGCCACCGTTATCCACTAAAAATGGCGGTAACTTAGAAAGGCTAGAATCAATCAATAACGCCATTCGGCGCTCCGAAATTGACCCCATTTCAGCAATCGCAATCGCAAGATTATCAGCCGCCATCGCCACGGGTTCAGCATGGAAATTACCACCCGAAAGAATATCGCCCGTATCTTGGAATACTAAGGGGTTGTCGGTAACCCCGTTGGCTTCAGCACCCAACACTTCTGCCGCTTGGCGGATTTGGGTTAAACACGCGCCTAACACCTGCGGCTGACAGCGCAGTGAATAAGGGTCTTGCACTTTTTCGCAATTGCTGTGACTTAGGCTAATTTCCGATTCGTTAGTGAGCAAATGACGGAAAATCGCCGCCGAATTAATTTGACCTTTTTGCCCCCGCGCAGCATGAATGCGCACATCAAACGGGCTGCGACTGCCCATCGCCGCTTCAACGCTCATAGCGCCAATCACCGAGCTGGCGGCAAATAAATCTTCGGCATTAAACAAGCCTTCAAGTGCAAGTGCGGTCGATGCTTGGGTACCGTTGAGTAAGGCTAAACCTTCTTTCGCCGCCAACTCCAATGGCTCAAGCCCAGCGATTTTAAGGCCTTGTGCTGCTGAAATAATCTGCCCTTGATAACTCATTTCGCCTTCACCTAGTAACGGCAAACACATGTGAGCGAGTGGCGCTAAGTCACCCGATGCACCGACTGAACCCTTTTCTGGTACACACGGATACACACCGGCATTCACTAGCTGAATGAGAAACTCAATCACCTCTAAACGAATGCCCGAAAAGCCGCGGCTTAATGAGTTAATTTTTAGCACCATCATTAAGCGCACAGTGGCATCTTGCATGTATTTACCAATACCCGCGGCATGGGATAATACAATAGAGCGTTGCAGTAATTGCAGATCTTCTGGGGCAATTTTAGTATTCGCCAATAAACCAAAACCAGTGTTAATACCGTAAACAGTGCGGCCTTCGCGCAATACTTGTTGGACGATTTCGGCACTTTGATTAATGTCTTTAATGGCTTCCTTAGCAAGGGTCAGCTTGACACTCTTACGGCTGATATCGCGGGTTTGTGCCAAGGTTAACGTCCCTGGTGTAAGTTCAAATGAATAAGTCGACATGGGTTACGCTCCTAACATCGGCAGGTCTAAGCCTTGCTCTTTGGCACAATTTTTTGCAATCTCATAGCCAGCGTCTGCATGACGCATTACCCCAGTAGCGGGGTCGTTCCACAATACTCGGCCTAATCTCACGGCAGCCTCATCAGTGCCATCGGCCACGATCACCACCCCAGAATGTTGACTAAAGCCCATGCCAACGCCGCCACCATGATGCAGCGATACCCAAGTAGCACCACTGGCCGTATTGAGTAAAGCGTTCATTAATGGCCAATCTGACACCGCATCTGAACCATCTAACATGGCTTCAGTTTCACGATTTGGACTGGCAACTGAGCCAGAATCTAAATGATCACGACCAATCACAATCGGTGCCGCTAACTCACCGTTTTTAACCATTTCATTAAAGGCTAACGCCAAACGAGCGCGATCTTTTAAGCCGACCCAGCAAATACGTGCAGGCAAACCTTGAAACGCAATACGCTCACGCGCCATATCTAACCAATTATGTAACTGCGGATTATCAGGGATCAGCTGTTTGACTTTGGCATCTGTTTTGTAGATATCTTCAGGATCGCCCGACAAGGCGACCCAACGGAATGGGCCTATGCCTTCACAAAATAACGGCCGCACATAGGCTGGCACAAATCCGGGGAAATCAAACGCATTCGCCACGCCTTCTTCAAAGGCCATTTGACGAATATTATTGCCATAATCCGTGGTTGCCGCGCCCGCTGCCTGCAATGCCAACATGGCTCTAACTTGAACCGCCATTGACTGTTTAGCGGCTTTCACCACTGCAGCCTCATCCGTTTTACGCATTTTAGCTGCGTATTCTAAGGTCCAGCCTTGGGGTAAATAGCCGTTTAAGGGATCGTGCGCCGAGGTTTGGTCGGTGACCACATCGGGGGTAATACCGCGAGTCACTAACTCAGTAAACACATCTGCGGCATTGCCGAGTAAGCCTACCGAAACAGGCTTGCCGCTTTGATTCGCTTCATCAATCATCGCTAAGGCTTGGTTTAATGAAGTGGCTTTTTTGTCGACATAACCGGTGCGTAAGCGAAAATCGATACGCGTTTCATCCACTTCACAGGTTAAGACTGAATAACCCGCCATGGTGCCAGCCAATGGTTGTGCGCCGCCCATGCCACCTAAGCCACCGGTTAAAATCCACTTACCGGCTGATGAACCATTAAAGTGCTGTTTAGCCATAGCCACAAAGGTTTCGTAAGTGCCTTGAACAATGCCTTGCGAACCAATATAAATCCACGAGCCCGCCGTCATTTGGCCGTACATCGCCAAGCCTTTTTTATCCAGTTCGTTAAAATGCTCCCAATTAGCCCAATGTGGTACTAGGTTTGAGTTAGCAATAATCACTCGCGGCGCATTAGTGTGGGTGGTAAACACCCCAACGGGTTTACCCGATTGCACCAACAAGGTTTCATCATCTTCAAGACGCTTTAGCACCTCAATAATTTTGTCATAACTTTGCCAATCGCGCGCGGCGCGACCAATACCACCGTACACCACTAAGTCTTCTGGGCGCTCGGCAACATCTGGGTGGAGGTTATTCATTAACATCCGCATTGCCGCTTCGGTTAACCAGCTTTTACACTGTAATTGAGTACCGTGCGGCGCAATTATGCGACGGCTTGGGTCATGTCGTTTATCCATATTATCCTCTTCAACCGACTATCTTAGGTTTGGTTTTTTTATTGGTCTTGTTGGTTTATGTCTTATTGTTATGACTGTCAGCTAAGGTTTAAAGTGATACTTATTCGTATCATCTCTTAACCAAAGCTGAGGTTAATTTAAACTTACTGCCCGGATGCACTAAGCGTGCAAAACTGACCACACCTTGGCGTGACCAGGTACGACGTAAAATTTGTAAACAAGGTTCAGTCGCCGCAATAGCCAAACGTTGCTGTAACAGCTCGTTAGCCATAATGGCTTCAACGGTATGCCGAGCTTCTGTCAGTGGCGCCACGGCCGATAAATATTCATGGGGAGTATGTATAATAAAGTCTTGTTGCAGGTAATCAGGCACAAGCTGTGGGTTAACAAAGCGCTCTTCAACTTGCAGTGGCAAGCCTTGTTCGCAATGCACTAACACCGAGTAAAATACTGGACTGCCAACCTCTAGCCCTAGGGCATTAGCCACAGCGGTCGTAGCATCGATTTGTTTCAATTCGAGCTGTTTGACACTGTATCCATGACCGCGGTCTTTTATCTCGTCGGCAATATTACGAATAGTCAGTAATGACGATTGCGATTTAAATCCTGCCACAAAAGTGCCTATGCCTTGGGTGCGCTCTAACACACCCGACTCCACCAGCTCAGTCAAGGCACGTCTTGCGGTCATGCGGCTGCAAAAAAATATCTCGGCCAATTGGTTTTCAGACGGCACGCGATCGTTCTCTTGCCATTCGCCCGTCTCAATACGCGACAAAATAAATTGTTTTATTTGGGCAAACTTTGCTTGGGCCATGTCAGCAGCTCTCGGTTTTGTAGACAATTATGTCATTGCTGTTTAAAAACACATCAGTCATCCTACCTTGTATATACAAGTTAAAACAAGTATTGTTTAGCGATTGGTTAATAACTCATTTTCAGAGGTTTTTATGTCGTGGGATCAGGTGTGGATTGATGTCAATATTGCAACCATGGACCCGAGTGTTCAACGGGCTTACGGTGCGATAACTCAAGCGGCTATCGCAGTAAAAGATAGCAAAATAGCCTGGGTTGGTCCGCGCAGTGAGCTACCTGAATTTGATGTACTGGCAACGCCGGTTTACCGAGGTAAAGGAGGCTGGATAACGCCCGGGCTTATCGATGCACACACCCACTTAGTGTTTGCCGGAAATCGCACCGATGAGTTTGAACAACGTTTACTAGGCGCAACTTATCAAGATATCGCCCGTGCTGGCGGCGGTATTATCTCGACCGTTAACGCATGTCGCGATGCAGACGATGTCGAACTGTTTGAACTGGGTCGACAACGCTTAAACGCCTTAGCCAGAGAAGGCGTCACCACGGTTGAAATTAAATCCGGCTACGGCTTAAACACCGAAACCGAGCTTAAGTTACTCCGCGTAGCACGAGAACTCGGCGAACATCACCACATTGATGTTTGCACCACGTTTTTAGGCGCTCATGCCATTCCACCTGAATATAAAGACCGTGCCAACGAGTATGTCGACTTAGTGATTAATGACATGCTCCCCGCGGTGATTGCTGAAAACCTTGCTGATGCTGTGGATGTATTTTGTGAAAATATCGCCTTTGACCTTGAGCAAACGGAGCGGATATTAATCGCAGCCAAACAAGCAGGATTACAGTTTAAACTGCATGCCGAGCAATTATCCAATATAGGCGGCAGTGCGTTAGCCGCTAAACTAGGGGCTAAGTCGGTTGATCATATTGAGTTTTTAGACGAAGCGGGGGTTAAAGCCATTAGCGAAAGCGGTACCTGCGCAACCTTGCTACCTGGGGCATTTTACTTTTTACGCGAAACCCAATTACCGCCAATTGATTTATTG
Source organism: Shewanella sp. T24-MNA-CIBAN-0130 (assembly GCF_040310185.1). Taxonomy (NCBI): domain Bacteria; kingdom Pseudomonadati; phylum Pseudomonadota; class Gammaproteobacteria; order Alteromonadales; family Shewanellaceae; genus Shewanella; species Shewanella sp. T24-MNA-CIBAN-0130. The sequence goes on from NZ_JBEOPP010000001.1 coordinate 176,122, forward strand.
CGTCAATACAAGGTGCCAATGGTGATTGCCAGCGATTTTAATCCTGGGTCATCGCCTATTTGCTCAACCTTATTAATGCTTAATATGGCCTGCACGCTATTCAAACTTACCCCTGAAGAAGCCTTACAAGGCGTAACCATTAATGCCGCTAAAGCCTTAGGCCTCGAAGCAAAAGTCGGTCACCTTGCCATAGGTATGCAAGCTGATTTTTGTTTATGGGACATTACCACCCCAGCACAACTAGCTTATGCTTATGGAGTTACCCCTTGTAAAACCGTAGTGAAAAAGGGTCAAGTGGTTGCCTTACCCAATTAAGTCATAGTACTCAATTTGTATCATTAAACTCACCCGCCACTAAAGCCAAAACACTTTGTTTATTTTATCGTCACGAGTGCTAATACGTTATCACTCGTGACCTTGTTATTGGCGTCATCTCGAAATACGGAACGAATATTATTAGTAAACGTGACAATAAAACCGTGATTTTAAGGTCAGTTTCATTTAGGCTGACTATATTAATGAACAATCGTTCAACTTGTTAATGTCAGTATCACTGACAACAACAGTGAGATGAAGACTCGATAAATTCTTTTCAACCAACATTACATTGTCAGAGGTTTTATGAAAATCCGTATTTTATTATCGCTTGCCACTGCTTTTTTTATGCTTAATACCAGTAGCGCTTTTGCTAAAGATCCAGCAAATACTGCGGTGCAACCCCCATTAACTAAGCCTAAAGTGATTATTTTTGATGTTAATGAAACCTTGTTAGATCTTGAAAATATGCGCGCCTCTGTGGGTAAAGCACTTAATGGCCGTGAAGATTTACTGCCATTATGGTTCTCAACCATGCTGCACCATTCTTTGGTTGTTTCAGCGACAGGTGATTACCAAACGTTTGGCAGTATTGGCGTTGCGTCACTGCAAATGGTCGCCGAAATCAACGGCATTGCCATCACACCAGAACAAGCTAAAACTGCGATACTAACGCCACTGCGTTCATTACCTGCTCATCCAGATGTTGCCGAAGGCTTAGCTAAATTGAAGGCCCAAGGCTACAAACTAGTGACCTTAACTAACTCCTCATTAGAAGGCGTAACCTTACAGCTTAAAAACGCTCATTTAAGCCAGTATTTTGATGCCAACTTAAGCATAGAATCTGTTGGGGTATTTAAGCCGTATTTAAAAACTTACCAATGGGCCATTAAAGATTTAGGCGTTAATGCAGATGAAGCGTTAATGGTTGCTGCACACGGCTGGGATATTGCCGGTGCAGATAAAGCCGGCTTACAAACCGCCTTTATTCGTCGCCAAGGTAAAGTGTTGTTCCCGCTAGCAGCACAACCAGATTACAAGGTACTGGATGTTATTGAACTCGCCAGCATATTGGCTAAATTTAACTAAATATTTCGGTCTAAATATAAGTCTCAGTCTAAATAAAAGTCGAAAAAAACATCGCCCAGCATTTTGCTGGGCGATTGATAAAACCAGCATCTATCTCCAACAGCATTAACGCTGCGCATCAAAATCAGCTTAAATCCTATTCTTGCTTAGTGACAGCTCTTGCCATTAACTATTATTTAACATTTAATAAGTGCTGAATAAATAGTCGCATGAAAAGGGATAATAAGATGAAAAAAGGGTATTTAGCGCTATCGGTTGCATTAGGTTTTGCAGGGTTAAGCGCCAGCAGCATGGCACAGACAACCTTGGTGCATCACGTTAATGGCTACACACTGGTTAATGGAAAATTACAGACCTTTAATGCGATTCAATTTACCGATGATAAAATTGATCGACTATTTACCTTAAACCAAACCTTACCGACAGCGACAGATATCACCTCAATTGATGGCCAAGGTAAAACCTTACTCCCAGGCTTAATCGATGCCCACGGTCATGTGCTGGGTTACGGATTGAGTTTATTAACCGCCGATTTAACCAATACCGGTAGCGAGCAAGATGCCGTTGCACGCGCACAAGCATTCAACAGCAAAAATCCAACCGATGGCTGGTTAATGGGCCGCGGCTGGAACCAAGAATTATGGGATAGTAAGCAGTTTCCGAATAAAGAAAGCCTAGATAAAGCCTTTAGCGCTAATCCAGTGTCATTTGGCAGAGTCGATGGTCATGCTATTTGGGTTAACAGCAAGGCGTTAGCACTCGCGGGCATTTCGTCAACCACAGTGGCACCAGAAGGCGGTGAAATTGTTAAAGACGACCAAGGTAATCCTACTGGTGTGCTTATCGATAATGCGATGAGCTTAGTGTTTAACGTCATCCCTGAACTTAACCCGCAACAACTTGAATCGACTTTAATCCTAGCGATGGACAGTTTGGCGTCATATGGACTCACCAGCGTTCACGACGCTGGGATCAGCATTAACAACATCAACGCCTATCAGCAATTAGCCGCAAAAAAGGCCATGAGCTTGCGCGTCAATGGCATGTTGTCGGTAGAAGCCCCCCGCTTTGATAGCATATTAAAACAAGGTTTTATCACCACGGCTGACGACATGTTTAAAGTCGATAGCGTAAAAATCTCTGCCGACGGCGCGCTTGGCAGCCGCGGCGCCGCATTGATAAAAGAATACTCAGATCAGCCAGGCCATAACGGTCTACTGCTTTATTCAGACGAGCAATTAGGTAAACTTATTTTACAGTCGATGAAAGCCGGATTTCAGGTCAACACCCACGCCATTGGCGACAACGCCAACCAAGTGGTACTCGATAAATACCAAACCGCCATTGCAGCAACAGACTCAAAAGCATTGCGTCACCGCATTGAACACGCACAAGTTCTCGATTTAGCCGATATACCGCGTTTTTCTAAACTTGGGGTGATTGCCTCTATTCAAGCAACCCATGCCACCAGCGATAAGAACATGGCTGAAAACCGCTTAGGCAAAGCCCGCCTAGCCGGAGCTTATGCGTGGCGCAAACTGTTAAACGCCAACGCCGTCATCGCCAATGGTTCCGACTTCCCCATCGAATCTCCCAATCCATTTTTCGGTTTGCATGCCTCCGTAACTCGCCAAGATCATATAAACAAACCACTGGGCGGCTGGCTCGCCACTGAAAAACTCTCACGCATTGAAGCATTCAAAAGCTTCACCATCGACGCCGCCTACGCAGGCCATCAAGAGAAGCTCTTAGGCACATTAGAACCCGGCAAAAAAGCAGACTTTATTTTGGTCGAAGATGATTACTTTGCAATAAACCCACAAAAAATCTGGCAAAACAAAGTCATCGCCACCTGGGTTGATGGACGCAAAGTGTTTGCAAAAGAGTAAACAATGTTGAGCATGGCTTATTGGTAAGCAAGATAAGTGCAATGAGTCTTGAACACCTTATTAGCCCGTGTGCCAAAGTGACACCCAGATTGATTTTTGAACAATTTAAGTTCACAATACTCATGTGACATTTTGGCACAACTGGAGATTACATTATGACGACGACTTTACCTCGCATCACCGCTAGAGTTGATGTCGACACCCAAGATTTACTGGCTAAGGCAGCAGCGATCGCTGGCATGTCGAGCATTAACTCATTTATTCTGAGTGCGGCAATCGAAAAAGCCAAACAAGTGATAGAACGTGAACAAACGCTAAAACTTAATCAAACAGATGCAATCTTGCTTATGGAAGCGCTAGACAGTCCTGCAACACCAAACTCAAAACTCAACGAGGCTGCTGAACGTTACGAAAGCAAAACCCAATCATGAATACGGTACTGCTTGATAAAGCTAAACACGATAGAAACCGATTTAACTGTGGTATTGAAGCGCTTAATAACTACCTGAAAGTCATGGCGAGTCAGCAAGCCAAGAAAGACAACAGCAGAACTTTCGTTTTAGAAGATGATAACGATAACTCGCATATCATCGGCTTTTATACATTAACAATGACGACGATTGACTTGAAGGCTTTGCCGAATAAGCTACACAACAAGTATCAATCATCCACCTCTGGCGGCCTTATAGCCCGCTTAGCAATTGATGAGCGCTATAAAGGCCAAGGCTTTGGCGAGTGGTTACTTATTGATGCACTCCGAAAACTGTTAGCAGCGAGTGATAGCGTAGCATTCCCAGTGGTCATTGTTGACGCCAAAGTTGACGCAAAAGATGGCGCAAAACACTTCTATGAACGCTATGGATTTCAGGCCTTTCAAGACGCAGAAAACAAACTGTTCATCATAATTGCAGATGTAAGAGCAAGCTTAAACTAGTTAACCACAAGCCTTTGACATACTCACCGTAATTCGTCGAACTTACTTGGTATTGGTTTAGCTTAATTTGAATCGTCACTTCATTGTCACTAATTGCCTGCCGCAGGCTACGTGCAGATGATTAAGCGAGACGCCGCAAGCACATCCATGTGGGCTTAGCCAAAACATCCATGTTTTGGATACTCGCTGACTCATCTGCACCTGTGATTCTACTCTCTTCGATTTAACTTCATGGTTGTCTAACGGCAAGACGAAGCTCACCTTTTGACTAGCAGGAGGCTCATATATGTTAAATGGCTTGCCTGCGCACCCTTGCAATCTCATCCTTATTGCTTAGTTGTCTAATAAGAAATTCTGCCCATCGACGTGAATATAAGTAACCGTCAAAACCTTCAGAATAAGCTGCATATTCTCCTTTGAAGGTGATTACCATTTCACGAGGTCTCGCATTATAATACTTCCAACATTTAGTATGTAACGTAGGATTAAAGTCTTTTATTTTCTCTTTAACGATAGTAACAACTTTGCCTGGTTTTAACTTAAATGGAGACTCTATACCTTTAATAAAAGCTACGCCTCGCTCATAGTTTTCCATTTCATTATCATTGAGTTTATTAACGTTAATAAACTCAATAGCTAAGTCAGCTGATTTTGCATGATTTCCGAGCTTGGGGACTAAAAAAGCCCTTATTCTATATTTCTGGCTTTCCAATACGTCATCAGATAAATCGTTTTTATATGTTTCCATGTACTCACGCACAACACGGTAATTTTCGGTTTGAAATTGTTTTAAAGCATCGAGTTGAGCTTGTTCTGAAGTTCGGGTTAATTGCATAGCAATCGCTAACCTAGCCATTAATGCATGACTATCACCAAACTCTTCAACTAGAAGATTCTCAAAATTATTAAGTGCAGATTGGCATTCACCGCTAGTTGCGAGATCAACTGCTGGTAAACTTCTATGTTCAATCTTATTTCTGAGTCCAATAAGAAAATTTAAATTTTTGGTTTCAGGGTTATCCTCGCCACGCCAATATTCGTTACAGCAACGATACAACTCCCATGCTTTTTCTTCACCATCAATTATTATTGGATTTCCTTCTTCATCAAGATGAAAATAATTTTGTTCTTTTTTCTCAAAAATAGCATGAAACAAAGCTGTGTAAGCAATGACGATATTAACTATAAAGCCATATGTTTTAAATTCCGTATAAGGATTGTTGTACGTCGATACAGCCAGTAAAGCGAACTCTCTAGCTTTGTGAAGCAAAATACTTTTTGGCGAAAGGTTGTTTGGATCTTGCAAATTTTGTGAATGTATAAGACTAAATTCAGCCTTGCTTAAATAGATGAGCCCCGTAGAAGTATATTGGCTACCGTCTCTTTGAACGAATTGGTGCCATCTTTTAGTTGGATATGTTTGACAACTACTTATTGCCCAGCCTGATGCCTCTGCCAATTCAGTCATTGTGAAAGCTTCTCCAGCTTTCTCCTTAGCGAGCATAAACTCAAATGCTAGCTCTACTCTTTGATTCCGATTCAACGCAATACTCCATGAGTTATTTTAAAGCTGATTAATTAATTTCATCCTACATTTGCTATCTCTTTGGTGTAAAGCAATTAAATCTATTCACGTTGCCTTTACATGTAGACTGCTTAAGACAACCGACAAAATAATGCGTGAGCAGACTTAAACCATCAGGATTCAATCACATTGAGGGCGTTGAAGAAAATGACGTGAGCTGGCCATGGACGGCCAGCTAGCTTTCGAGGGGAAGGGACGCCCCATCGGAAGCGTTAGCATTTTCGAATAAGGCCGAAGCAGGATTCAAATGAAGTTAAAAGCTGGATCAATTTCCGTCGCGACCTTTTCGCTGTTTGAAAATGTTGCCGGAACGGCAGGGGTGATCCAAGAGGGGATTGCTGTTGATCCCCTTTTGGCCAGTGCAGGGTGGAACCTTGCGATCTTAATTCAAACGAAGTTTGAAAAAGCTGGTGTGGGCGAAGCGCCACGACCTTAGTGGCCGCAGGCCATAAAAATAAGAATAAGAATATAGCTGAGATAGCAGCAAAAATTGACCATGTCATCACAACCTAAGTGGTGACATAGCCAGAAAAAATGCTGAATAAACGAATTAAGCTTGAGAAATCTGCTGGTAAAGCTTGTCTTTGAGTACTGTTCGGTCAAGCTTGGCTTGATGCATAAAGTCATCGCTTGTTGGAGAGTTTCGTAACTCCAGCTTACGAATTTCAGTATCTAATTTATGATACTGCTTCGCATCTTCTACAAACTCAGTATCACTCGCGGTTAACAATAAAATCTTATTTTGATACTCAGGAAAATCAACTAATAGCGCATGGCTTTCACCTAACATACCTCTCTCCTTTTCATGTCAATGTCTAGTTAAGTTAGACCATATTTAAACGTCATCGTCAAATTTACCCCCACATCTTTCAATAAAATGGACATAAAAACTGCAACAACGTAACCGTTATAACTGTTAGGATGTCGTCATATTCCTACTTGAATGCCGCGATTAACTTAATGAGTAATCAATGAAAAAATTTTTCCATGTCTTAATCATAAGCCTGCTAGCCACCGCTTGCTCCGACTCTACCACCGCGGACAATAACTCAAACGCTGCAAGCTCCCAAACAGATAGCTCAGCCACCAAGCTCAGTCTTAAGCAGCAAGTAAAATCGATCACTAAAGACTATTTCCTACTAAGGCCCGAAATTGCCACCTACTATGGCGTGAGTGATGCCAGTATCGATGCCAATGTCATGTCTAAACTCACCGACTACAGCCCTAGAGGTGAAACCCATCGCCGCCAAGGCCTTAAAGCAATACTAGGCCAGCTCAACGATATTGATGCAGCAAGCTTAAGTTCATCCGATAAAATTAGCTTAAACGCAATAATCTCGGAAGTAAAAGGTGCATTATTACCCGCTCAAATTGTTAATTATGGCAATGTCCTGGGCGAGTATGGGGTGTGGTTTCTACCCTATGCGGTTAACCACTTGTCGGGTTTGCAAATTGAGTTCCCCGGCTATATGGAAGACAAGTTTGCGGTGACCAATACGGCCGAAGCCAATGCCTATTTAACTCGTTTGAACATTTACCCTGCGGCTATGGGCACTCTGGTTGACAAACTCAACCACGACGTTGCCATGGGCGTCATTCCACCGGACTTTGTTATTGATAATACTCTACGCGGCTTAAGATCACAGATCAGTGGCCCAGCAAACATGCATCCTTTAGTCACCAGCTTTAACGCTAAACTTAACGCCGCCAAAATGGCAGATAGCGCTGCTTTGGTAAGCTCTGCCGCCGAATTAGTCGATACCAAATACTATGCCGCCACCCGTCAACTTATTATGGCATTAGAAGCCGTGCGCCCAAAAGCGACCCATGACGCCGGAATAGGTCGTTTACCCCAAGGCGCTAAACTGTATAAGGCACTTATTCAGCATTTAGGTAACTCAAACAGAACCGCCGATGATATTCATCAACTAGGGTTAACTGAAGTGGCGCGGATCAGCACTGAAATGGACGGATTACTTAAAGAAGTCGGTTATGTTGACGGCTCCGTGGGTGAGCGCATGCAAGTGCTACTCAACGACCCGCAGTACCTTTATCCCAACACGCCTGAAGGTAAACAAAAGCTGATGGCAGATATTGATGCTGACCTGGCCTTAGTTAACGCAAAATTACCAGACTGGTTTGGCCTATTACCCAATCAAGATGTGGCTATTGCAGCCGTACCAGCCAGCCGCGCAGCCTCTACTAGCGGCGCGTTCTACGATGCCCCCTCACAAGACGGTTCGCGCAAAGGCACCTTCTGGATCAGCTTGTATGACACCGCATCACTTCCCTCTTATTCATTGCAAACCTTGACCTACCACGAAACCAATCCAGGTCATCATTTACAAACCATAATTGGCTTATCTGATGAACTCCCCCTGATGAGCACAGTCTTTTACTCTAATGCCGCTGGTGAAGGTTGGGCCTTATACGCCGAGCGTTTAGCTGCCGAAATGGGCATTTACGCTAATGACCCTATCGATAACATTGGTCGCCTCCAATCTGAACTGCATCGTGCAGTTCGGTTAGTGGTTGATACTGGTATGCATGCCAAAGGTTGGAGCCGCGAGCAAGCCATTGATTATGCTATTGCTACCGAAGGCATTCATTTGTCTGAAGCCACTGGCGAGATTGAACGTTACGCCGTCTGGCCAGGCCAAGCACTAGGCTATAAGTTGGGAGAATTAAAGATTCTCGAACTCCGCAAAAAAGCCAAACAAGTGTTAGGAGACAAGTTTGATATTAAAGTGTTCCACGATCGTCTACTTGAAAATGGCGCTTTGCCACTTGATTTAATGGAGCAAAAAATCAATCAGTGGTTAGCCAGCGAAACTGCTGCGTAATCAACCTAAGCTCGAAGTAGTAATCTCAGCTCAGAATAATATTATTTAAGCAGGTTAGACAGTAAAGCCACAGGACGAATACTCGTGCTGTGGCTTTATTGTCATTTATCTTTTTTCTAGTTTGGTTTAGTTTGGTTTAGCTTGGTTTTGACACGCTTAGTTTGAAATGCTTAATTTTGAAACGCTGCTAATTGCTTAGTGTATTTATTTTGATAGAACGGATGGTCGGTACTCGCTAACGCTTGTTGTTCAGCTTCGATAGCCTCACTCATTTCACCTGTGGCGGCATAAACACTGGCTAACTCATGGTAGGCCGAATGCGCTTTAGGGTAGGCTTTCAGCGTATCTTGATAAACCCCGATCGCTTGCTCTGGCGCTGCTTCAACTAAGCTATTACCTAAGGCTAACAACGAATCAATTGCTGGCAAATCAAAGCCATAAACCTCATCAGATAAGCGTTTATAATAGGCTAGAATTGCTTGAGCCCCCTGTCGCGATACCTCTGAATCAGCCGCCAAAACAGTGTGAACATCATTAAATATCATCTCTATGCCCAACGCCGTCGCCAAGATAGGTTGAGTCATATAATAGCTGCCGTCAAAACGCTTTATTTGATAGTTCAATTTACTGTTGGCATTGGTTTGAATCATATCTTCCAGCTTAGCAAACGAATCAAGCTGCCTTTGCTCAAAGTCGCTATCACTGGTGCTAACAAATAGAAATCTTGGTTTGCCTTGCATATTTTTGAGCTTTTTAGGCGCATCATTTAGCACATAAGCAAAGTCTGAAGATAACACTGGGCTGGCAGCAATATAGGCATTAAATAAGCTAGGACGATTAATTAAGCTGTATAGCACTAAACCTGCATTACCAGTAAAGCCGTTAAAAATACGAAAGCCATTGGTGCGATAGCGTTTATCAATTGCGGGCAGTAAATCTTGCTCAAAAAAGTCCAGTAGTCCTTGATCGCCTTGTCGCTCAATGGCACGCTGTTTTAACTTCCCCAAGCCTTGGTGGCCGTCGGGCGCGGTAACAATAATGGTTTCTAACCACGGCCAGCCACCATTATGGCTCATCCAGTCGTGCATGCCCGCTAAATACAAATGGCTACGTGGATGTAAGTCAAATAACACCACGTAACGCTTATCGGTTTGCTTGGTATAACTGTTTGGTAAGGTCACCAAAAAATCGGCTTGCTGGCTAAATAATGCGGACTTCACACTTAGTATTTCAGTAGTCTGCAGTGGCAATATTTCTGTGGAAGACACTACACCTATGTGAAAAAAACTTAATAATAACGTGCATATAGACAGGCTTTGAGCCCATAATCTCGACCATTTTAAATAACGTTTTATCCCTATTGTAAGCATGGTTTCTTCCTTGTGAAACGTGACAGTTAAGTTATCCCTGAAGCTACCAGACCACATCACTCAAGGCAATTTAGCATTACCTAAACCCAGCTCACATCTTGTACTAATAGTCAGCTAACAAGAATGTTATATCATCAATAGCACTAGCCTTAATCGCCAATAAAGCATAGGATCATCATTAAGTTAATTAATTGTTTTGGAGTAACAAATCTTATGAGTATTAGAGCTATCATCGTTGATACCGCCGGTACCACTACCGATCTTAACTTTATTCAGGATGTGTTATTTCCTTACTCAAGAAAGGGTATGGCTGATTTTCTTGAGCAAAATCAACATAACGTATTAGTTGATTATTGCATTAGCGATGTTAAAGATATCGCCCTAGAACCAGATGCATCACTCGAACGAGTTATCGAGATTTTACAACAATGGATTGACGAAGACCGTAAAGTTACGCCACTGAAAACCCTGCAAGGACTCATCTGGAAACAGGGTTATAACCGCGTTGAGTTTACCGGTCATATTTATCCAGACTTTATTGACAGCATTGAACGGATTAAAGATAAAGGCATTCGTATATATAGCTTTTCATCTGCCTCAGCTGAAGCGCAAAAACTGCTTTTTAGCCATACTAACTCAGGTGATTTAACCCATTATTTCAATGGCCATTTTGATACCCGTACAGGTAATAAATTAGACAAACAAGCCTACTGCAATATTTGCAATACGATTAGCTTGAAGCCAAAACAGATCTTATTTGTATCTGATGTAGCAGAAGAACTCAAAGCCGCAGAAGCTGCAGGCATGATCACGTGCCAAATGATCCGTTTTGCCGACCAACGTCAAGCAAAGTGCAAAAAAATCAGTAGCTTTAGTGAATTATCCTTCGATTAATGCTTTTTCATTAGCGATAAAAAAACGACCTTTTTAGGTCGTTTTTTTTATTCACCTCGTCTGCTAAAGAGGAAAAGCAGGAGAAATGCATTTTTTTACTTCAAAATGATAGCCATACTCTGCCTTTATATCAGGTGTTATCTCGAGGATTTCGTAATCATTCAGCTCGACCACATGCGACTGAGGTAACTTTTTACAACGCGATTTAACATTAGCTTCCAACTGAAACGCAAACAACGCAATCGCTTTACGTACGCCGGTAAAGTACTGGCTACGTAAATGATTATAAGGCTGCTTGGCTATCTCATCTATTGCAGCTAATTCTTGTTCGTGAACTATCTCATCAGCCGTCATGACCATTGGAGATTCATCGGCTTCTTTCTCAACGGACGGGGCTTTCACTATGGTAAAGACATCGTCATCGAATTCGGTTTCTGCTTCGACTAACGTCACCATTTGCGGATCGTCTAAGGCCTTTTCAAACTGACCATACAAATCCATCAGCATGGCTAAGTGGTACAACAACACCGCTGCTAGAATAACCCGCACCCAAAAGGTACAGCGATGAAAATGCAGATGGTTAATTAACCGAAAGTTTTTTACCCCCAATGGACGCAGCAAAAAAGAAACGGTGAACATTAATGGGAAAATCAACTGTAACATTAGCAACACAATGCAGCTCATTACCACGCTCCATGCGGGTAAATAGAGCAAAATGGCAAAGTTATGGGTGTAATTAAAATTGCTGGCGGCCACGCCCACCACATCATTGACGACTGAACTTGAGCTAGCCAAGGCAAAGTTGGCCACGATGGCGTAAAACAATAACAACACCGCTTTGCCCGCCAAACTGTGCCACATACGTTCAAACAAATGCCAGAATTCAATCGACATGGCTATCACACTGATCATTGCGACCCACACCACCGAATCGGTGGTAAACAATAATACTATCGCCACAAAATATAGCTTTTGCGGCAAACTCAGTTGATTTTGTAAAACGGCAATGCGTGCCGATAACACCGCTTCACATGACGATAGCCATGAACGTGACTGAGTTAAAAAAGCCAGCTTTTGCAAAGTTAAATCCTCATAAGTGTAATGACCTGTATGTCGGTATTATCTGCTTAAATTGACTCTTGTTGATCACCTGTATGGCTGATAGATTAACGCTGCTCATTTAAACAAGCGTTTAATTTATAATCCATAACAGAGAACCGCCATGAATGACTTTTTAGCACAACACTCTATTAGCACTGATATTCAAGTAGCATGGGGTGACATGGATGCACTGCAACACGTTAATAACTCGGTGTATTTTAAGTACTTTGAAACAGCTCGTCTCGATTTTTTTAATCAAATCAACCTACTTGGCGATCTTAAATCCACTGGTGTTGGCCCAGTACTTAGTGAAACCAATGCCCGCTTTAAGCGCCCAGTGACCTTTCCTGACTCAATCGTTGTCGGAGTCAAGATAAGTGATATTCATAAAGAGCGCTTTGTCATGCATTACACCGTGTTCAGCAAGGCACAACAAGCCGTTACTACCATCGGCTGGGCTAAAGTGGTTATGTTTAACTTTAAAACTGGCAAAAAATCTGAGTTAACCCCAGAATTACTTCAAGCCCTAAAACAACATGAATAGCGATATGAAGATCAATATGAACAACAGCACATACAACTCCTGCCCGAGCAACATCGTTTTGTGGTCGTCACCCAAGGTGTTGAAGCCATGCTTGAATATCACCTAGATGATCAAAATATCGATTTTTACCGTGCCTTGGTACCGCTAACATTACGCCGCCAAGGTATTGCCGAAAAATCAGTTCGCACTGGGCTGGCATGGGCTAAAACAGAAGGTCTTAACATCAGTACCCGCTGTAGTTATGTGGTCAATTTTTTGCGCTGACACCTTAAACTACACCGGTTAATGCTGCCAATTGCTGACGCACATGTTCAGCAAGCGGCTGACTTTTTTCTGTTTGGTAATTGTAGTGCACCATGGTCGTAGTTGCTTCGGCAGTTTTTTTACCCTGCTGCCAGCAGCTTTGCAATACATCAAAGCTGCTATTACCTAAACGGCTAATGTGGGTTTTTATCGTCACTTCCTCGCCGTAATAAGTGGGCGCACTAAAAGCAATGGTAAAGCCGGCAATAATCATATTCCACGTAGTTAAATCTTGGCCTGGATGAACGATTTCAAAAATCGGCTCGCGCGCGGCTTCAAACCACACCGGGATCACTGTGTTGTTAATATGCCCTAATGCGTCGGTTTCACAAAAACGCGGTTTCAAAATCATGCTAAATTGGGTATCTGCCACAAAAATTCCTTTATTATTATGTTGAGTCCATTGACGTTTTGCTCGATGAACAAACGCCATTAACTCATTCTAACGACACATCTCACTCGAGGTCATTAAAAAAGTCTTTATTGCGAAGGAATTATGGGGGGTATGTTAGGGGAGAAAACAGTAATCATCTTAAAAAATTAAATAAAATTATTTTATCGGTTGGGTATCGTGCCCATCTATAATGGCCAAAATCAACTAAACAGGCACAAATGTCATCAAATCTCGGCTTAAAATATTGTCACTCTAAAGCCAAACAATTAGAACTTATTTCCATGTTTAGCTCTTTCTGCAGCGATTTCAGCACGAACCTCCTTAATGTCTTCTAAGGCATCAAACTGATACTCTACAAAACTTTGATAGTATTTACTCTGTAACAAGTAGAGTGACATGAGCAAAAAAACAACGGCTAACAGATATGCATAAATAAATGTTACCTTTTCTACGATTAAAAACACTGTTGGCAAAAATATAATAAATAAAATACAGAAATACCATTGTAAGACTTTTACGGCGAAGAAAGATCCTCTCACAACTGCAAAGTTCACACCGCTGAAAATAATGGTAGTAGTGAATAAATACATCAACACATGCTCTATTTTTATCTCGAAATAAAAATCAAAAATGAGCAGATTTAACAGTGCGATGGAAAGTATCATGGATAGTGTCGCAGCTAAAAAAGCCGCTATGGACTTCATAGGTGGAAATAATCCGACAATATCGTCATCACTTTTCTTTTTAGTTTGTCTTTTCATCAATCAGCTAGCTCTTCATATATCCCAATAGCCATTGTTCCAATTGTTCCATTGAATAGGCTACCAGAAATGCTCATTGAAGCTCCAACGGCATCCATTAAATGTAAACGAAATGCATGGGTAATTTGTTTACCTGTATATTTTTTTATGTTGCCTTTTCGAGCCATAGATTTTATTAATTTACCTGAAGCACCAGGTAAATTAAGACGGGTAATTTCACGATTTAATCTCTTTTTTTCAGCACGGGATAACCCTTTTAAGATTTCATAGGTATTCTTACTTGTACCCAACTGCATCATTTTTATTGCTTTTATTGTACCTAAAGCAGCAGCCCCAGCACCTGCAAGTGATACTAAATCCACAGCTGAAGTGGCATTTTGATACCATTCTTGTGAGTCTAAATTATCATTTTTTTCAGGATTTTCATACGCATTATATGATCGCATCGCACCATTAATACATTGAACAAGACCAGCAGTTGCGCCTGCTCCAGCTAAATACGTTATCGCACTACTTGTCCCGCCGGTTAATGGAATAGCAGCCATACTACCAATTACAACCATCCACCCAAGCGCAGCAGTCCCACAACTCCAAGCAGCATTTCCCAATTCACCAACCAAGTTCGATTCACGGATATTACCCTGGCTACCTTTTAAATGGGAGGCAAACTCGGCCTGACTCATTAATTGAGGAGGCTCCCTTAGCACAATTTTAATAGGATTTAGTTGGCAAACAGGTTCGAATTTTCTTAATTCAATAATGTTATATTTGCTATCAATATAAACGATTCCTGCACCCGCAAGCCCCGGTATAGCATCAATTTTTTTGAACAGCGTTTTTGTATCGATATTAGCTAGCACTTTTTGGCTAAATTGATTGTCATAAAACGACTGAGTGTTAGATCTAAAAACAGGCTTTCCATTTACCGTGATAATTTCCATAGTTCCCTCTACGTTGCCTAATTTTAAAATAGGGTATTGTACCGCTACTGGAAATACAGGCAATTATCACTAAGTATTACTAAAAAGGACGCTAATGCGTCCTTTAGTATAAAGATTGATGGTTAATTACTTCCCATACATGGCATTAATTTCATTATGGTATTTACTGTAGATCATTTTACGGCGCAGCTTTAATGTGGGGGTGATTAAGCCGGCTTCCATTGAAAAGGCTTCATGTAATAGGGTGAATTTTTTAATTTTTTCAAAACCGGCCAATTCATGTTGTAACTCTTTTAAGCGCTGCTCAAAATGAGCGACCACTTGTGAATGACGCAACAAATCAATCGGATTTTCAACATAAATACCTTGGGCATGGGCCCAAGATTCTAGGGCGGAAAAGGCTGGCACAATAAGCGCTGACACGTAATTACGCGCATCGGCAATAATGGCCACCTGCTCAATAAACGGGCAACACCCCACTTTACCTTCAACCCGCTGTGGGGCAATGTATTTGCCGTTAGAAGTTTTCATCAGTTCTTTAATGCGATCGGTCATAAACAGATTACCCTGCTCATCAATGCGGCCAGCATCGCCGGTTTTTAACCAGCCGTCTTCAAAGGCTTCAGCAGTATCTTCGGGGCGATTGTAATAACCGCGCATTACCGTGTCGCCACGCACTAGAATTTCATCGTCTTTGCCTAGCTTTATTTCCATGCCATCTAGTGGTTGACCGTTCGATCCCGGCACGCGATTGTCTAAGGTGTTACAGGTTACCGTGGCACTGGTTTCTGTCATGCCATAACCACATAACACTGGCACACTAATGCTGTGAAAAAAGTCGCCGACATTAACGTCTAACGCCGCGCCGCCCACTGGCATAAACTTCAAACGGCCACCCAACACTTGCTGCAGTTTGCGGTAAACCAGCTTGTTGGCCAGTTTCCACTGGGCACTTAACCATAAACTACCTGACGCTCGACCTTGGCTGACTTCAAATTGGCGTTTGCCTACTTTAATCGCCCAAGCAAATAGCGCTTGTCGAGCTTTAGGGGCTTGGCCCACTTTATCGTGCACTGCACTGTATATTTTTTCTAAAAATCGCGGCACCACACATAAGGTATGTGGTTTAACCGCAACAAGGGCTTCTTTAATGCGGTTAGTATCATTTAAATACACATTGTGACCGCCACGACACAGTACGTACATGGTCCAACCACGTTCAAATACATGGCTTAACGGTAAAAAAGCTAATGACACATCACCAGGGGTAAACGCTAATTTACTGTCATGTTGGTTGATCATTGAAGCAAAATTACGGTAGTCCAGCATCACACCTTTAGGATTACCCGTGGTGCCCGAGGTGTAGATCAGCGTGAATAAGTCATTTAAATCTGCCGCGTCGAGTCTGGCTGCTAACTCTTGTGCAATGCTTGGATTAAATTGGGTTGTAAGCAAGTGATCAAAATAAACATGATTATCGCTATTTAGGCTCACGTTCGCGTCAAACACCACAATATGCTTTACGCAGTCTGCTTGTGCGGCAACGGCACATGCCATGTCATATTGTTGTTGGTTACCGGCAAAAATTAATTTTGCTTGGGCATCATTAACAATGAATGCGGCTTGATCTATGGTGCTGGTTGGATACACAGGCACCACCACATTGCGGGCTTTAAGTGCACCAATATCAGCACACGTCCACTGTGGGCAGTTTTGAGCTAAAATCACCACTTTATCTTGCACTTGTAAACCAAACTTAATTAACAACTGTGCCACTGAGTCTGTGACAGTATTGAATGCATTCCAGGTCACAGTATGCCACGGCGCGGGCATATCAAAGCCTTCAAGCGCAATGTTATTAGTTAATAACTGGCTCTGCTGTTGCATGAGTCGTACGACATGGTATTGATCTAGTGACATATTACAGTGCCCTCTTAGCTTACAAGTGTTCCGCTTTTCTATTCTACCTTAAGCCACTAAAAATCATATGAGTTTTTGCTCTATTTTTGAGCTTGAAGTCACGTTCATACTAAAAATTGACAACTTATTAAGCTGTGGTGATGCCATTTTTCCACAATTTTCGCTTACCTCTGGCTAGGGCTCCAACACCTATGGCGAGCAATGGGATGTCGATAAACAATACCCTAACCGCTCTAGCAACGGGTTCGCCTTGGGTATCCACCAGCACACGTTGACCTTTTTTTGATCGAGGCAACATGGCTAGCAACGCGCGCTAAGTCTGAGGTGATACCCAATAAAAATATCACGGCAGCCCCGAATTAAGCACAAGATCAAATAAGTCGTTTATAAGCTGGCGTCTGGCAGCGGGGTCAAGACTCGGGATGGGCTCATCGAGTAATTATAAGTGGGGCGATACGCCATTGTCATAGTTAATGTCATAGTTAATGCCATAGTTAATGCCATTGATTGACACTGAGCAACAGACAATTTTTGCATCGTTTGAGTGACATCTAAATCAAAATAAAAATCAAAATATTTCAGTCAATCTTGTTCGAGTGTTCTATCCCAGTTAAGGTTGGAGTTTAGGTGTAGTTTTTACGTTTATCTATGATGAAACCTTCATAGCCAAAAGGCTGTTGCGGCAAATAATTAATGTGTTCTTTTGCTTATATTGACAGGGCTGTAGGTGTTTAATCGAGAGTTAAAATATCCTCGGTCTCAATACCAACAAGGCCTAAGACACAGCGCATAAAGGGTCGACTGACCGGCACCATTTTAACCGAATAATCTGACCACAGTGCAAGGGTGAAGTGTCATCGACAGATCAACCAACACAGTGTTACCGCGGTAGATTTGTCTTTGGTGGCAAAGAGTTTGCTCACATGATTAACAGTAAAACGGGCTGTTGTTCAAGTTCCATTGTCGACTTCCTTGAGGGTGTTGTTAACAAAATCGACTTAATTACCGCTGTTTTTATTCCAAAATTGTTCCAATAAAATCTGTAACTGGTCATAATCGACCCCTAATTGTCGCGCTTGCTCAACCAATGCGGTTAATTGCGGTGCCAACAAACTACCGCCAGAGGTATTATTAGCTGGCGTTCTTGCGGCAATCCGCGATGGCTGACCACGACGGCGTTCAATCCAGCCTTGCTCAGCAAGTTGCTGCATTGCTCGCGATACTGTCATTGGGTTTACCGCTAAATGCTCGGCAAGATGGCGCACCGAAGGCAGAATCTCTTCAGGGTGCAACTGCCCGCCGACAATTAAGCGCACGATTTGATCGTGCAACTGTCGATAGATGGGTTCACCACTGTTAGGGTTAACATTTAATAATTCTAGCATTCGCCTTTAACAACCGTATTAACGCATTGATACACTCATACACTAAATGCTAAGGTAGCATAATCGCCATGAAATGCAAAAAGGAAACATTCCGATGATCAACAGGAAGTTTGTCAACACCGCCTTGGCTCAACCGGTTAGCCGCTCAGGGTTATGCCAATCGGCAACACTTACCAGCCGTTGGCTCGCGGTGGCCATTGTTATTTTATTCGCCAACTATAGCTATGCCGACACACAGGAAGCCAATGAGACTGCGCCCGCTAAAACTACAGCTTGTTACTTAGACGGTTTAGACGAGCAATTACAATGCGGTAAAATGAGTGTGCCAGAAAACCCCAAACAACCTGACGGTAAGCAAATCGACATTCATTTTGCGATTTTGCCGGCGATTAAAAACACTTATCCGGATGAAGCTTTACTCGCCATAGCGGGTGGGCCAGGCCAATCGGCTATCGAAAATGCCGCCAGCTTTAATCGTATGTTGTCAAAAGTCCGCCAGCAGCGTGATATTTTACTCATCGACCAACGCGGTACAGGCCAATCGAACATACTATCTTGTGACGATGACACCACAGCAATACTCAGTATGAATGATGATGATATGGATATCATTGCTATGACTGAAAAGTGCCTAGCTCAAATTGATGCCGACGTGACTCAATACGGCAGTAACTCAGCGTTAAAAGACTTCGAAGCGGTACGCCAATTTTTAGGTTATCAAAAACTGCATCTCTATGGCATTTCATATGGTTCACGCATGGCACAGCTTTATATGCGTCATTATCCAGAAGCCTTATTAACAGTGACATTAGATGGTGTGGTGCCAATGCAACAGAGTGTTGTCGCGATTGGTAGTTCAATAGAGCGTGGCTTAAATGTGTTATGGCGTGACTGTAAAAGTACACCGGCTTGCCAGCAACAGTTTCCTGATTTGGCAGATGAATACAATAAAGTCGACCAGCTGTTGGCTAGCGCACCGATTAATCAGCAGGTGCGCGATCCACAAACTAATCAACTTAGCGACTTTCTACTCACCCGCGGTAAGTTTTCTGGTGCTATTCGGATGGCAATGTACATGGCCAATATTCGCGCACTACTCCCCCATGCTATTCATCAAGCGGCACAAGGTAATTATCAATCGATATTAGGCATTTACGCGTTAACCATCGACAGCACAGGTATTGCCATGGGCATGCATGCATCGGTAGTTTGCGGCGAAGACATTCACCGCATTAGCGAACAAATGCGTAAAGATGCCAAAGAGTCGTACATTAGTAGCAGCATGTTAGATGGGTTAGAAAAAACCTGCCAAGCTTGGCCGATGCCAACGGTTGACGATAGCTTTAGCGAGCCCATCCACAGTGACATACCAACCCTACTCTTGTCTGGTGAACTAGATCCCGCCACGCCACCCAATTGGGGCGCCTTAGCGCAAGAGAAACTCACTCAGTCAAAGCACTTGATTGCCCCCTACGCGACTCACGGGGTGGCTGGTCAAAGCTGTGGTAATGATTTAGTCGCCCAATTAGTTGATCAAGGTTCGGTAAAAGACCTCGATGGCGCATGTTTACAAAAAGACGTACGTCGCAGTTTTTACCTCAACGCCAATACTGTAGAAGCACTGCCGGTTACCGACAACCCAGCCGACATCGAAACCAATCTCGACACAACGGCGCCAGCGAATATCGCTACAGATAAGGAATAGTCATGATTACTGTTGCAAACTTAACCAAAAAGATTGGCGATATTCAGGCATTAGATGATTTAAGTTTTAGCGCCGAAAATGGTCAGATCACCGGCTTACTCGGCCCAAATGGCGCCGGTAAAACCACCTGTTTACGCACCTTGTTTGGATTGCTCAAACCCGATTCAGGCACTGCCACGGTAAATGATATTGATGTAGCCGATGATCCGATTGGAGCCAAGAAGCAGTTGGGTTTATTCCCCGACCCTTTTGGTTTGTACGAGCGCCTTACCCCACGGGAATACATTAGCTTTTTTGCCGAACTGAGCGGTATGTCGCGTAAACAAGCTAAACAAGCCACCGCAAATGTCATTGCACAATTGAAGCTTGAAGACATTAGCGACCGTCGCTGCAAGGGCTTTTCCCAAGGTCAACGGATGAAAACCGCCTTAGCACAAGCGATTGTACATAGACCAAGTAACATTATTTTAGATGAGCCGACTCGTGGACTCGATGTGATGAACACCCGCCTATTGCGCGATATCTTGCTACAACTCAAAGCCGAAGGGCATTGTGTACTGTTTTCAAGCCATGTAATGCAAGAAGTCGCCGCCTTGTGTGACCGCGTCATCGTGATGGCTAATGGTAAAGTGATCGCCATGGGCAGCCCTGACGAACTGTGTCAGCAAACCGGCAAAGACTCACTAGAAGATGCATTTATCGAACTTATCGGTACTGACGAAGGAATTGCAGCTTAATGAAAATGATACTCGCAATGGTGCGCAAAGAACTCGTCGATGCCGCACGTGACAAGCGTTCGGTAATGGCTGGGCTGTATTACGCCATTGGCACCCCGCTGCTCATGTGTGGCATGTTTATGGTGTTAATTGGTCAACTGTCTAGCCCAGAAGATTTAAACATCAATATAAACAACGCAGATAATGCACCCGATTTAGTACGCTACTTAAGCAATAACGGCATTAACCATGGTGAAGGCGAAGACGCCAACAAAATCACCTTAACCATTAGCGACGATTACGCCACCAACATGGCCAAAGCCAAACAAGCTGAAGTGTTATTAATCGCCGATAATTCAGATGAGAAGCTGCAAAAGTCTATCCGCCGACTAGAACGTCAGCTGCAAACTTATAGCGCCGAAATGGGTAGCATACGGCTAATTGCACGAGGTATTAATCCACGTATTACCCAACCACTCAAAATCAATGTCGAAGACCAAGCCACCCCAGATTCTAAAGGCGGGATGATTTTAGGCATTGCCATTTTCACCATGATGTATTCGGTGTTCATCTCGGGCATGAACCTTGCTATCGACACCAGTGCCGGCGAGCGTGAGCGTAATTCACTGGCACTATTACTCAGCCACCCAATGAGCACCCGCCAATTAGTGATAAGTAAAATCATTGCCGTAAGCTGCTTTGCGTTACTTGGCTTAATCCTGATTTTATTAGTCTCTAAAGTGGCGTACGCCTTTGTCCCGTGGCAAGAAATAGGCTTTACCGTCAATATTACCCAAGACTTTATGGGCTTAATGTTCATTGTAGGGATCCCGGTTGCCTTGATGGCCGCAACCTTACAACTGTATGTGTCGTTTATGGCTAAAACCTTTAAAGAGGCGCAGTCATATTTAACCATGGTGCTGTTTGTGCCACTGGCACTATCAATTGCAGCCAGTTACAACATCGCCCCAGATGTATTGCAGTGGTTACCCGTATCGGGCCAGCAACAAGCCTTAATGGACTTTATCAAAGGTCGTGAAATTCCGATGCTGCAGCTAATTATTTCATCAATCACCACGCTGATCATTGCCATTGCATTAGCCGCAGGTTTAGAAAAGTCGCTTAAAAGTGAAAAAGTCGTCTTTGGCTTATAAGAGTTGGTTTATATCGATGTGATCCCAGCCTTGACGGCTTGAGATAAGGCTGGCTGATTTACCCGTAATCATTAACAAGGATGGTTTAACAGGGAATATTAACAACCAATAATGACGGACAACGCTATCGCGATTATCTGTTGGCATTCGTTGTTATTGTCGGCACGACAGCATCTGAAATGTCTAAACACTATTTAGAGCATAAACAACAAACTGACACCGGCAGCGTTGCTGAGCTTAAAATCCAAAACCAAGCGCTGACTGAGCGAGTGCCAGAGTGAGTGAAACGCGTTAGCGACAATGGCGTTAAGCTGAAGCAGCCGTTTAAACAGTTGTAGTGTTTGCACTAAAGTCCAGACACCTAACTACACAGGGAGGGTTGTCGGCTATTTCTGTTGGCTAATAGCATTCATTTGAAGTCAATAAATAGCTGATAAATAAACTATTAACCAAATTTTTAATCAATTAATATATTCCAGTAAATGCTGGACAATCGCGATGACCTTAAGAGTTAATCAACGAAAGTTCTGACAACATACTAGCAATAACAGCACATATGCAATTAGACATGAAAACAATGAAAAAGCTTGAATTGCCATTGTACGTTTAGAGGGATTTCATGCCTTAACTCAAATAATTTATAACGTTTAGTATGCCAATAAATATAAATATAATGTTCAAAATCCAACATAAAAACATTCAATGAATAAAAAAGGCCCTTCCTCTAAATTTTTCTATACGCTTTTAAAGTAATACTTATATAATAAAGGAGAAGTCAAAATAATCATCAAAAACTTGATAATAAAAATTTTATCTGTTAAAAATCCTGGATAACTATCATACTCAGATAATATTAGATCTAAATATTAAATTCCCATCATAAAATTATTTTATAGTTGGATATATGTAATCTAAAATAACCATAGTAACAAAACAGAGTGAATCAATCATAAAAATGATATAATAAACTTTAAAAATACGTGTTATTTTAGTTGGTACACAATCTTTTAAATGAAATAAATTATACCGCTTTGCATACCAATCAAACATAAAAACACTCGCATAATGAAGCGTTCCATGTCCTGTTAAAAAGATGTTTAATGAGAAATATTCACGTCCATTTTCTAATATCCCTTCAACTGACTTAATACGTTTTTTGTATATATATAACAACATAGGCAACAAAACAAATAAACCTAAAAATACAAAGCTGCCACCTAATAAAAGCCCTATAAGATCTGTTATTGACATTATTTTTCTATCACCTCGTACAAAAGTTCTGCTTTATCTCCTATATAATGACCCCCATGCTTCGCCCCAAAATATCCTCCAACACCACCGGCGACTATCCCACACCATAGTAAACTAGTCCCGCCACTAGGAAGACCAAAAACAATTGAACATAAACCATAACTTGCAATAAAACCACCGCCAGCGCCCCCGACAATAGATCCAGCGCCTTTGCCCGTCTCAACATATTTAGCTTTAGTACACTCAAGACCTGTACCTTCAAGACAAGCTCGTTGGATATTTGCTGTTGCCTCAACACCCGTTAATACAACGCCTACATATCCAACACGCTTTAAGTTTTTTGCCATATTCGCTACAGTTTTATAATGTTCAGCAAAAATAGGAATATTTTGAGCATGTCCGCCCATTTTATCCCAACGTCTAATTAAACTTTTGCTACTTAAACCTAATTGAGTTCGAATATCTCCTGGCATTAAATTTTCACCAAACGCGGGCTGACCAAAGCGTCTTAAAGCATTCTTTAAATTAGAAAAGATAACCTTCCTTCGATGTTGAAACTCAGGAGACCTCAAGTTACCTTTTGCGTTATAAGTCTTAACATACGTCTGCTCTAAATTTTTTAAGTTCTCCTTTACAAAGCTAACATGCGAGTTCCAAGTGTTATTAGCTACGCCTAATAATAAGCCGTTATATTTAGCAACATTACTGAGTAAGTCGTACCGCTTGGCCAAAACTTCTTTTTCAATCTCATCAAGCTCTCTCAACTTTTTATCAATAACCAACGCATACTTTTGAAACTCTTGTTCTTCTATTGTGCACTCAAATGTATTTAAAGGAGAAATTAAAACGATTTGACCAGGCTTAGCAAAGCCATCGATTAGATGAGAGTTAACAAATTTAAAATGCTCAAAGGTTTCTTTTGTTGGCATGTTGTATAGCGCAAGGATCAATACATTGACCGCCATACGCTTCTCAACAATATGTATTGCAAGACCACTTGGTATTGCAGAGGTATTACTCATAAAACATCCTTGCTTTCACGATTTAGTCCTTCAATATTTAGATCTATATTTTACACCTATGCCTCTAATTTTCTATTATCAAATAGGATATAAATACCTTTACCTCCACATCATAATGGTTATAAAGCGTATCGTATGGGTCTTTTTATCCTCACGACACGCTTTAACATAGCAGAAACTGAATTTTTTTAATTACTTAGCTTTAGGTCTAAATGGCTTGATCACTGCTTCGTCACACACCAAAAACGGTCCATCCATTAAGTCGATACAGTATGGAATGGCTGGGAATACCGCATCTAAACATTCGCGAATAGACTTAGGTTTACCGGGCAAATTGACAATCAGCGAATCGCCGCGTAATCCTGCAGTTTGACGTGATAAAATAGCAGTTGGTACAAACTTTAATGACTCGGCGCGCATGAGTTCACCAAAGCCTGGCATCATTCTATCGCACACAGCTTCGGTAGCTTCTGGGGTAACATCGCGTTTGGAAGGACCCGTTCCACCAGTGGTCACGATTAAACAACAATCTTGGTTGTCGGCTAAATCAATTAATGTGGCTTCAATAACGTCACCCTCATCTGGGATCACCTTGTAAACAGGTTCCCATTCAGAGGTTAAGTATTCAGTTAATACATCAATAATAGCTTTGCCCGACAAATCTTCATATATACCCGCGCTGGCACGATCGCTCACGGTAACGATGCCTATTTTAGCTTTGCTCATGGTTATCTTTCCCTAATGTGGGTAAATCAATCTCAGCTAGAGTTGAGGTTAAATCAATAATGCACTTATAGACCGACAATCTACCAAATAAATGCAAGTTCACAAAATAACAGATCGATAAATAGATCACTGTTTCAGTATAAACAATGACTTCGTCTAATAGAGTATTTATCCTATATTACCTTTTTAGTTCGGCTTAGTTTACATGCTAGGTTGCTGATGACTATAAAAACGAGATCACAATATGCATACTAATCGACAGCGCGGCTTTACCCTTATCGAGCTAGTTGTAGTGATCATTATTTTAGGTATTTTGGCTGTGGTAGCTGCGCCGAAGTTTATTAACCTAAAAAGTGATGCGCTTATCGCCAATTTAAATGGTTTGCAAGGGGCGTTAAAGTCGGCCAATACCTTAGTGTATTCTAAAGCAGTATTAACTGGTCAAGAAAAGCTCGAACCCGGTTCGGTGGCAGTTAATGGCACACCGATTAGCACCACTGTGGGCTACATTACATCTTCACCAGCCAATGTAGCAGCGGCTATTGACGGTTCTTTTGAAGTGATGACTGGTGCACAAGATGAGATTACCGCGGACTGGGGATTATTTAATGATCCAGGAAAAACCATGCATATTTACCCTAAAGGATATGGCAATACGGGTAACAGTAGCTTGCTTTACAATGTTGATTCAACGAATACCACCGAACCGACGTTTTACAGTATTACCAGCAGCGGCTGTTAGGGCTATATGAACAAGGAGTAACAAACAAAAGAGTCAATATTGAGAGAAGATTGAGACGGTAAAAGATACGGTGAAAATTACAGTATCAATTGATTTACTGAATGGCTAGCCTTAGTAACCGAGTTAATAAGCTACTGAATAAGCTACTTA
Source organism: Shewanella sp. T24-MNA-CIBAN-0130 (assembly GCF_040310185.1). Lineage (NCBI taxonomy): Bacteria > Pseudomonadati > Pseudomonadota > Gammaproteobacteria > Alteromonadales > Shewanellaceae > Shewanella > Shewanella sp. T24-MNA-CIBAN-0130. Next base: position 201,856 of record NZ_JBEOPP010000001.1, read on the forward strand.
GGATTGACGTATAAAATCAAAATACCTGCAATCGCCATGCTAGCGACTTGCTGCAACTCTTCAATGCTTGCCCCTTCTGATGCTTGAATCGACATTCCCTGAAACAAGGTGCTAATGAATCGCGCTAACACTTCAGGCTGACAATCTGCATTTAATTCACCTTGATGCTTGGCTTGCTCAAATCGGGCAATCAACTGGAGCTTATGTTGCGCTTTGCGCTCTAAAACAGCTTGTTTAATAGACTCGCTCGCCTCACTACATGAAAGGGTGCTGTTAATTAATGCGCAACCTTGAGGGTGGCTACAGTCAGTAAACTTGGCTGCAGCGCCAAGCAATAAGCCGCGAACCACATCAGCAACATATTGATGTTTAAAAGCCGTATTAAATAATGAATCTGGGCGGTTTTCGTATAAATCGATGGCTTTTAAAAATAGCTGCTCTTTATTACCAAATGCGGCATACAGGCTAGGCTTCTTGATCCCCATTGCCTCGGTTAGCTCGTTTAAAGAAGTCCCTTCATATCCATGACGCCAGAAAACATTAAGCGCTTGCTCTAATGCTAAGTCGATATCGAACCCACGAGGGCGACCAACGCAAGCTGCTTTTGTGATTGTCATAAATAGTACCTCATATATTAACGCAGCTTTACTTATCAGAAACTTAACTGGCTTTCTAATGACAAATAACCCGCATACTTTAGCATAATATTAAGCCATCTTAGGGTTAATATTGTGCAGATTTGTCGCAATTATAACAATTGAACAAGTATTGATTAACGCTATTTCATCGCAACAAATCACCTTGTAAGTAGTGATGTTACTTTATCTTCCCGCTAATTGAACCTCTTGTCAAAATAATTTAATACCTGTCGGTACAAAAGTCATTGACAGGGTTATTTTAATCTATATATTACCGTTCGGTACAGAACATTTTTTACCTATCGGTATAAAATTAATCCGCACACCAATATAACGACCCTATAGCCTGCTGAAACAAACGTAAATGCTATTGATTAAAGGACCGCACCATGAAGACGTTAACATCAATTAAAACCACTTTATTAGTCAGCCTAACGGCATTGCTATTAGTGGCGTGCGGCGAACAACCTGCACAACAAGCCAATACATCTGCAGCGCCTAAGGTAGATGTTGCTAACGTGCTTTATGAGCGCATTACCGAGTGGGATCAATTTACCGGACGCTTACAAGCCCCTGAAAAGGTCACTTTAGTGCCTCGCGTATCGGGCTATATTGAATCGATTAACTTTAAAGAAGGCGCGCTAGTGCAAAAAGGCGATGTGTTATTTACCATCGACTCGAGTGTTTTTATTGCTGAATATGAACGCCTTAAAGCAGAATTAACCAGTGCTCTATCGGCCAATCAACTCGCTAAAAATGACTACGCACGGGCAAATAAACTTTTTTATCAAAAAGCGGTATCAGAAGAGCTAATTGATACTCGTCGCTCTACTATGCATCAAACTGCGGCAGCGGTTGCGTCAGTTAACGCCGCATTAACCCGCGCACAACTTAACGTTGAATACACCCATGTTACCGCTCCTATCACGGGTCGTGTTTCATATGCCAACGAAACCGCAGGTAACTTCGTTACGGCAGGACAAACACATCTCACCAGTTTAGTATCAACATCGCATATGTACGCTTATTTCGATATCGACGAGCAAAGCTATTTAAAATATGCGGCCTTATCGTTCGAGAATAAACGCCAGAATCCTCGTTTAGGTAACAATGCCGTGGTTATGGCGCTTGCCAATGAAACCAGTTTTAATCACCAAGGCGTGATCGACTTTGTTGATAATGCAGTAAACCAACAAACCGGTACTATTCGTGTTAGAGCCAACTTTGCTAATCAAGACAATCAGTTACTTCCAGGCTTATTTGCTCGCATCAGCATTGCTGGTAGCGAGTCGTATCAACGTATTTTAATTGACGACAAAGCCATTATGACTGACCTAAGCAACAAGTTTGTCTTAGTGGTAAGCGACAAAAATATCCTTGAATATCGTGGTGTTAGCCTCGGAGCGAAACTTCATGGTTTGCGTATTATTACCGCAGGGTTATCGCCTAACGACACCATCGTGGTTAACAGCCTGCAAAAAGTACGTCCTAACGTCACTATTGAGCCAAACCTGACCGAAATGGCAGGTGACGGTCAGCTTGAAGCCTTGCATCAAGCGCAACAAATCCTCGATAACCAGCCTCTCACAGCACAAGTTGCTGATGACGCTAGTCAAGGTTAAGGAAACTACACTATGTTGTCTCAATTTTTTATTAAAAGACCGATTTTTGCCGCTGTTCTGTCGCTACTGTTCTTTATTTCAGGCGCGCTGGCGGTATGGCAATTACCGATCACCGAATACCCTGAGGTAGTACCGCCAACAGTCGTTGTTACGGCAAACTACCCAGGCGCCAACCCAAAAGTAATCGCCGAAACGGTTGCCTCACCACTTGAGCAAGAGATAAACGGCGTAGAAAACATGTTGTACATGTCTTCACAAGCCACATCCGATGGCCGCATGACGCTAACCATCACCTTTGCGATTGGTACTGACGTTGATTTAGCTCAAACCCAAGTGCAAAGCCGTGTAGAGCGTGCAAAACCTCGCTTACCAGAAGAAGTACAACGCTTAGGTATTGTGACCGAAAAGTCATCACCGAGTTTAACCATGGTGGTGCATTTAACCTCGCCCGATAACCGTTATGACATGTTATATCTGTCTAACTATGCGGTATTGAAAGTGAAAGACGAATTAGCCCGAATTACCGGTGTAGGGGCGGTGCGCGTATTTGGCGCAGGTGACTACAGTATGCGTGTATGGCTAGATCCTAATAAAGTGGCAGCAATCAGTTTATCTCCGAGTAATATTGTTGCCGCTATTCGTGAGCAAAACCAACAAGCAGCAGCAGGAAGCCTAGGCGCACAACCTAGTGGCGACAGTGATTTCCAATTATTGATCAACGTTAAAGGTCGTTTATCCAGCGTTGAAGAGTTCGAGAATATTATTATTAAAGTGGGCGATGAAGGTCAGATCACCCGTTTAAAGGATGTTGCTCGGGTTGAATTAGGCGCATCAACTTATGCCCTACGTTCAATGTTAGACAATAAAGACGCTGCTGCACTACCTGTTTTCCAAGCATCGGGTTCAAACGCGATTCAAATATCTGATGATGTCCGTTCTAAAATGGCTGAATTGTCTCAGGCATTTCCAGAAGGATTAACCTACGACATCGTCTACGATCCAACCGTGTTCGTCCGCGGTTCAATAAAAGCGGTAGTGCAAACACTGCTCGAAGCTTTATTGCTGGTAGTACTCGTCGTGGTACTGTTTTTACAAACGTGGCGCGCATCCATTATTCCATTAGTGGCCGTTCCGGTATCGCTTGTGGGTACCTTTGCCTTTATGCACCTATTGGGCTTCTCACTGAATGCCTTATCATTATTTGGTTTGGTATTAGCCATCGGTATTGTCGTTGACGATGCTATCGTGGTGGTTGAAAACGTTGAACGAAATATCTCTGACGGTTTATCTCCTGTTGCTGCCACCCAAAAGGCAATGAAAGAAGTGACCGGCCCGATTGTCGCCACCACACTGGTTCTAGCAGCAGTATTTATTCCAACCGCCTTTATGTCAGGTTTAACCGGCCAGTTTTATAAGCAGTTCGCGCTGACGATCACCATTTCCACCTTTATTTCAGCGATTAACTCGTTAACCCTGAGCCCTGCATTATCGGCATTACTGCTTAAAGGTCATCACGAGAAAAAAGATGTGCTTACTCGTGGCATGGATAAACTGCTGGGAGGCTGGCTATTCAATCCATTTAATCGCCTGTTTGCGCGCATGTCTGAAGGTTACGGTTGGCTGGTTAAAAAGATCATCCGTTTTGGTGCGGTTGTCGGCATTATTTATATCGGTTTAGTCGGCTTAACAGGCTTACAATTTGCCAACACCCCTACTGGTTATGTACCAGGGCAAGATAAACAATATCTTATCGCCTTTGCACAATTGCCTGATGCCGCGTCATTAGATCGCACTGAAGCTGTCGTGAAAGAAATGTCACGAATTGCCTTAGCGCAACCTGGTGTCGCCCATGCGGTAGCCTTTCCAGGCTTAAGCATTAATGGCTTTACTAACAGCACCAATAGCGCCATTTTGTTTACCCCGTTGGATGACTTTGCCGATCGCAAAGATCCATCATTATCAGCAGGCGCAATTGCAGCAGCGTTAAATCAACAGTTTGCCGCCATTGACGGTGCGTATATTGCGATTTTCCCACCACCGCCAGTACAAGGCTTAGGCACCATTGGTGGCTTTAGATTACAAATTCAAGACCGGGCAAACTACGGTTATGAAGAGTTGTATAAAGTGACCATGGAAGTGATGCAAAAAGCATGGGCAACGCCAGAGTTAGCGGGGGTGTTCTCGAGTTATCAAGTGAGTGTGCCACAACTTGACGTGAACATTGATCGTACTAAAGCCAAACAACAATCGGTGTCGTTAGACGAATTGTTTTCCACATTACAGGGTTACATGGGCTCGGTTTACGCCAACGACTTCAACCAATTTGGCCGCACTTATCAAGTTAAGGTGCAAGCCGATGAGCAGTTTAGACAAACGCCAGAACAAATAGCCCAACTTAAAGTACGCAACAACCAAGGCGAAATGGTGCCTATTGGTTCATTTATTAATGTGACCAATACATCCGGGCCTGACCGAGTCATGCATTACAACGGTTTTACCACTGCAGAACTTAACGGTGGTGCTGCGCCAGGATACAGTTCTGGTGAGGCACAAGCTGCGATTGAAAAAATATTGGCAGAAACCTTACCCAATGGCATGACTTACGAGTGGACAGAGATCACTTACCAGCAGATTTTGGCCGGTAATGCGGGTACCTATATTTATCCGTTAATTATCTTATTAGTGTTTATGGTATTAGCGGCGCAATATGAAAGTTTAACCTTGCCATTAGCCATTATTCTTATTATTCCAATGACACTATTGTCAGCATTAACAGGGGTGCTTATCTACGGTGGCGATAACAATATCTTTACCCAGATTGGTTTGATTGTACTGGTGGGGCTGGCAACCAAAAACGCCATTCTGATTGTTGAGTTTGCCAAGGAGTTACAAGACAAAGGCATGCAACCATTAGAGGCGATACTTGAAGCGGGTCGTTTACGTTTACGGCCTATTTTAATGACCTCGATTGCCTTCATTATGGGGGTGGTACCTATGGTATTCTCGAGCGGACCAGGTTCAGAAATGCGCCAAGCAATGGGTGTTGCAGTATTCTCTGGCATGATTGGGGTGACTATTTTTGGCCTTATCCTCACGCCACTGTTTTACTATGCTCTGGCTAAGCGTGGCAAACATAACGCCGAGTTAGCTGAACCAGTCGAGTCGCACGACTAAATACCTAATGGGATCAATCATCACAAAAAAGAGCTAACCCTAGGGTTAGCTCTTTTTTATTGCCCTGCCACTAACTCAAGCATCTGCTGTACATGAACCTTATGCCAAAATATAAATAGTTAAAACAAATTAATAACTTAGATGAAATAGCATTAGGTAATCTAACCCTTTAAAATATAACCGATGTCGACATTCACATTGAAGAGCACCTGCTCATTAGGCTGATGGCGCATTATAAATTGTCTTGCTGTTGAACATGATCAACAAGACTGGCTATCGACATGTTTTGCTCAAGCGTTGGGTTTTTTAAGCGTGTTGCAAACCAAAAACGCGGCTTCCAATAGATATTATTCAAACTCGAAATTTTGACCCCTTTTTTAGTCGAGGCATGTAAAAAACGATTGTTGCCCATGTAAATACCGACATGGCGAACGGTTCGAGTGGTTTTAAAAAACACTAAATCGCCCGTTTGCAACTGAGCTCGCGGCACCTCTTTACCCATAATACGCTGCGCGTTTACAGTACGAGGTAATTTGTCACCGACAATATTAAGGTAAGCCAAATACACAAATCCTGAACAATCAATACCGTTTTTACTCAGCCCACCTAAACGATAAGGGGTACCTTTCCATTCGTTATGAAAACTTAGCAGGTTTGACTCGCTCCATTTTGGCGGCGGTTGCAACATAGGCGGTACCGCCACAGGTATAGGCGCAACCACAGGAGGCTTTGCCGCACACGCAGACAACAACACCACTACACAACCAACTAATAATCCTTTAGTCAATTCGACCCACTCCAAGACCCGAAAAATCACCCAAAATATAAACGTGTCACAATAAGCAATCAAAATCACGCTTGCCGATATAGACGTTTAACGAGTCATCATTTGCATGCACTGCACTAAAGCCCGTTTAGTCGCTATTTTATCCGCTTTAATTTGTGAGCGTAGCATAGTTCCTTGCCAGTTTGACCAAAAAACACTCGCTAATATTGATGCCGATAAGTCGGCACGAATATGCCCTTGTTGTTGACCTTGTTGAATAAGTGCACTCAATAAACCTAACCATTTATCGTAAAGATGAGTCAATGTTTGATGCAATAATGGTGATTGTGGACTCACCTCAACCATCAAGTTACCGATAACACAGCCGCGAGGCTGATGACCACTAAAAAGCTCATCAATGAGTTGATGATAGCCATTCAATAGCGTCGATAAATTGGCTTTAAAATTCGCACTAGGATCAATCGCAATGGGTTGAATGCGTTGTTGGAAATAATGTTCGGCAACGGCAGCTGCAAACGCTTCTTTACTGGCAAAATAATGGTAAAAAGAACCTTTAGGAATGCCGACTTCATCGAGGATCAATTTAATGCCTACGCCACTGTATCCATGCAAAGCAAAAAGCTTTTCGCCTACGGCACAAATCGACTGTTTACTGGTGATATTTTTGTTCATAGGGCCTCCCATTTTAGTGACAGAATAAACAAGAATAGACCAGTCGTCTACATTTTGCGAAACATCGAGTCTGTTATTGTATTGTCATGGTAAAATAAGCATTATTAGTGAGTATTTGGCTTAATACTCTCGTCCAGCCGTTGATTGTCGGTGCGTTTCAGCGCAACCGTGGTCGATATGCTGATGACCCCTTTTCTGGCACTGTTTGCGCTTGTACAACACGCTTCAGCTGCCACTTAACAACAAGATACAAGTACATATCAACGCAGTAAAATAACCGCTTGCGGTATTAATTATCCCAACCAAAAGCTAGCGACTTAGCAAACATTCGCTAAAGGTGTTTACTGACATTAGGTATAAACACCTTTAGGGACTTGGGCTTGACTTTAATACACAGATCTTCAGATTCAAATAACTCACCGTCAATCACATATTGGCATGACGAATCAGTATTTAAGTAGATTTTCTTGGCTTGTACATGCCGAATACCACTCACTTGATCATCCTCACGCGCTCCGGTTAAGCCAGCAAATAGCAGCTCGGTCATACTCAATAATTGTTGTTGTGATACTTCACTCGACTCAATCCAAGTAATGTCTAACAAGCCATCGGTGATATTGGGTTCACCATTACCTTGTGCTAACAAACTGGTAAAGGGTGCAGCATTGGCAATCACTAGGCTAGTGGTGTTAATCACTTGAATTTCACCACCATCAAGCTGTAACCTCATCGACAATGGTTGGTTTTCTTCTATCGCCTCCCACAAACCATTAAGATATGCCCACTGGCCTAGCTGATCTTTTCGGTCACGATCAGCTTTTTCAATCATTTTTTGCTCAAAGCCTAATCCCACCAGCAACAACATCAACTGATTATTACAAATGGCGGTATCAATTCGCTGACAATGACCTTGAATTAAAATATCAAGCGCTTGCGACACAGGAACCAACTTACTGGTTACGCCAAATAAGGTATGACTTAGTGCGTTGGTGGTTCCCATCGGAATAATACCTAAGAAAATATCAGTATCGACAATAACCGATGCCACCTCGTTAACTGTGCCATCACCACCGCAGGCCACAATAATATCCGCACCCTTGTTTTTGGCATGTTCGGCGAGTTGCCCAGCTGACTTATCTTTGGCGGTATGCAGCACTTCAAGCTGAAAATAGTCCGACAAGGTTTGGATTATATGATCAGCTTCATCATGCCACTTGCCACCACCTGACACTGGGTTAACAATTAACCAAGCGCGTTTGTGGATGTTAATTTGGTTCCGGCTATGCATTTTCTCTACCGCAGCCAACTGCCATTTATTTAACCGTGCCGTTTGACGAATATTATTAATGGATTTAAGCACATCACTAAAATCACTGTGTTGATCACGACACACCAAATAAGCCGCTAACACCAACACAGAACGTCCTCGACCTAAGGCACAATGCACCACCACATTTTTGCCGTTACCGACTTGAGTGTGCAACCAATTGATGGCTTGATTTAACTGCGCGACAGTCGGCACGCTGTGATCCAATACGGGAATATTTAAATAGGCGATATGTTCATCAACCAAGGTCCACTCTAATGCGTCAAATTCGGCAGTAACATCCAAAATCGCATCAATTTTTCTTTCCTTAAGCAGGCTAATATCACTCGGAAACAATCGACAAGCCAAATACAACTGCTTATCAATTTTTTGGATTGCGGGCACTTTATCGTGCTGTCTCGCCCAAGCGTTATACACTTGGCAACCCATTAAAAATGGAATAAAACTCCAACTGATATACCAAGGAATACTGCCATCTTGGCTTTTACGGAATATGCCTGCGCTATTAACCCAATACGCCGAACTCACCAGCCCCAAAGACAATGCAATCCAGCCAAAAATGAGCTTAAGTACCACGTAAGGAAGCGCCACACATAAGCACAAAGCCAATAATACGCCAAGGGTATAATAATATTTAATATGAATTCGGCTGAGCATGGGGGTCCTCCTGCGATAGAAAAGCAGCACATGTGTGCTGCTTGGGCTAATGCTTATTGTAATAACACTCTGGTCTCTTCGCGGCAGTCACTCAAGTATTCCACTTCAGCTTACATTAGCGTAAAGGCAATTACCCCTACATCAATAATCCTAAGCTAAAAAGCTTAATGGCTCTGAACGGATAAAATAGTTAATTAGATAGATTTGGTAGTTAACAGTCTGGATCTTCTGCTTTCATACCTTCTTTTACATCTTCACATGCATCTTCAACAGCATTACCTGCATCTTGCATCATTTCATCCACTTTCTCGCCAGCATTCTCAGCTTTGTTATCTGAACAGGCTGATAAACCTGCGGTTAAAAACACCATTAAGCTTGCCATTGTCAGTAATTTTAATAATTTCATATTCATCTCCAAGATGATGGTTGTAATCGAATAATTTTATATCGCTAACCTTATCTCGAGTTAAGAGATCAGGTTAACTACTATGCTCGGGGACCTTTGCCTCTAATCGCATTGGCTACTAATGAAATCACCAGTAACACAATAAAAATAAAGAAAATAATTTTCGCGATACCTGCTGCGGCACCGGCAATACCCGTAAAACCCAATAGACCCGCTATAACGGCTATAACTAAAACATTAATGTCCAGCCCAACATAAAAACCTCCTTGGTGTACGGTTCACATTGTGATGTGCGTTGAATTTACGCTGACGGTTGACACAAATATCTTATCTCTATCGTCAAAATTAACAATTCACACCACGACTATGTGTTAGTTAAAGCTAACATTGTGCCAACTTCAACAAAAAACTATAAGACCATGATTTGTAGATATTTTAATTTAAGGTAAGAAGATCAATAATGAAGAAGCCATAGTCGAGCAGGCAATTTTTACCGATGATACGGTAAGGATTTCAGGCTATCACGGTTAGGTAGCGAAATATCGATATGTAAACAAAAATGCATCTATTAGCTGTAATGGCTTACCCTTTATGAGGCAACTTAAGTGAAATTAAGGCAGCAAGAGCGACAAAACTACTGGATATCCATAAACAGGCTTCTAAGCCATATTCTTGAAACACCCAACCTGAAAGTACTGTACCCATTAACCGTCCCATGGCATTAGCCATATAGTAAAAACCCACATCCAGTGACACTCCATCACTGCTGGCGTAGCTAACGATTAAGTAGCTGTGCAGTGATGAATTAATCGCAAACACCGCGCCAAATAACAATAAACCCGCTATTAATGTTACCTGGATATAAAAGTCAAAATGCAGAGTGAGAGCAATAGCCGCCGGGATCAGTAATAAGTAGCTTGCCCATGCAAATGCAGCTCGACCGCTCGGCACTTTGCCCTGCCGTTTACCGGTGAAATAAGGTGCAATAGATTGTACGATCCCATAACCAATTACCCAGCTAGCCATAAAGCCGCCAACCCACCAATGATCCCAGCCAAAGGTTGTGGCTAAAAATACCGGTAATGCCACCACAAACCATACATCTCTGGCGCCAAACAAAAACATCCGCGCCGCCGACAGTAAGTTAATCGCCTGACTTTTCGAAAAAATATCTTTGAATTTGGGTTTGTTTTTAGCTTTGCCTAAATCATCTTTTAAGGTCACTAAACTAAATAACCATACAATGCCTAATAACGTGGCCATTAACATAATAGCCCCTCTAAATCCCAAGCCCGTAAGCAACACACCACCTAAAAAGAACCCCACCCCTTTTAAGGCATTTTTAGAACCGGTTAACAGCGCCACCCACTGATAAAGCTTACCCTCGGCATCTGCTGGCACCAGAGTTTTAATGGCACTTTTGGCGCTCATTTTATTCAAATCTTTGGCGATACCCGACAAGGCCTGCGCTGCCATCACGTAAACCACTGTGAGCATGTCAGCAGGCACGGTTAGCATGGCTAACGCCACGATTTGCAGGCCTAAGCCAATATTCATGGTGTTATTAAGGCCAAGCCTTGCCCCTAACCAACCGCCAATAAGATTGGTGATCACCCCAAAGATTTCATAAAACAAAAACAACATCGCAATATTTAACGGGCTGTAACCTAGCTGATGAAAGTACAGCACCACCAGCATACGCAAGGCGCCATCGGTTAAGGTAAATGCCCAATAATTAGCGGTGATCAGCAAATACTGCTTTATCGATGGTGGTAAGCTACGCAATGAAACCAGCCCCATGAACGCTATTCCTTATCAGCTAAGCCGACTTTGCGCGCCAGCTCTGCAGTGCGATTAGCGTATCCCCACTCATTGTCGTACCACACATACAGCTTAACTTGGGTGTCATTGACTACCATGGTCGACAAGGCATCGATAATGCTTGAACGTGGGTCGGTTTTATAATCTACCGACACTAATGGACGTTCTTCATAGCCCATAATGCCTGCAAGTTCTTGTTGTGATGCCTGCTTAAGCAGCTGATTTACTTCTTCAACTGTAGTGCCTCGCGCCACTTCAAACACGCAATCGGTAAGCGAAGCATTAGCTAACGGCACGCGTATCGCATGGCCATTTAACTTGCCTTTTAGCTCAGGAAAAATATGGGTGATGGCAGTCGCTGACCCCGTGGTGGTCGGAATTAAACTGATGCCACAAGCCCTTGCGCGGCGTAAGTCTTGATGCGGTGCATCCAAAATAGTTTGGGTATTAGTAATGTCGTGGATTGTCGTCATCGAGCCATGCTTAATGCCAATTTTCTCATGGATCACTTTCACCACTGGCGCCAAACAGTTGGTGGTACAAGATGCCGCGGTCACTATAGGGTGGATGGCTTTATCGTATAAATGCTCGTTTACACCCATCACAATGTTTAACACGCCGTCTTCTTTTACTGGCGCAGTCACCACAACCCGTTTTACACCTTGATCTAAATAAGCTTGCAGCAAGGCTGTGGTTTTTATCTTACCTGATGCTTCAATCACCACGTCACATTTTGACCAATCGGTATCTTTAGTCGCAATATTACGACTACAAGGAATGGCGTTACCATTAATCACTATCGCCTCCCCATGATGGGTCGCCTCATGATGCCAACGGCCATGCACTGAATCAAAGGTCATTAAATGGGCCAAGGTCGCAGCGTCGCCAGCAGGATCGTTAATGTGCACTATTTCAACATCGTCCCAATCATATGCAGCGCGCATAGATAAACGTCCCATACGGCCAAAACCGTTAATGCCTATTTTTATCGTCATAATGGTGTCCTACTAAATAAAGTTAACTAACCTCAACTCGAGTAAAAGATGAGGTTAACAATTAAAAGCATTGAAATAATCGCGTTGGATCGAATGCGTCAGTGCTTTTGGCCGTAAGCTTTGCACCGCAGTTACTGCTTTATCTTTTGGCCAACCAAGGCTGGCAAGAATTAACCCAATCACTAATCCAGTGCGTCCCGAACCGCCTTTGCAATGCACCGCAATGGTGCCTTGGTTATTAATCACCTCAATAATCTGCGCTTTATTAGCTAACCAATTAGCTTCAAATTCGGCACCGGGTGCGGCATCGTCTAAAATGGGCAATTGCACCCAGGCGATCTGTTGTTTGGCGCATTCTGTCGGTAGTTCGGTAGCATTATTGCGCGCCATTTCGTCATCGAACATCAAGGTGATTAACATCTGCGTGCCGGCACGTTTTAATGTGGCAAGCGACTCGATTAACGGTTCATCTTTGGTACCAGGGCACGGGGTAAAAATTAATTTGGCGCCATTCTCACACAATGAGTCTAATGGCGAATCTAACGCTAAGATATCGAAAGGATGTTGCTGCATGATTAATTCCACTGTTAATTTAGAACGTATTATTTCGTCGTCATAAAAAACGTATTCGAAATACTTATCAAAATAATCGTCAACATTAATGCTTAAACCAATGTTGAGTACGATTAATAATCGCCACCAGCGACAACATCACCGGCACTTCTACCAACACCCCAACCACAGTGGCTAAGGCTGCACCCGAGTGCAAACCAAACAGGGATATAGCTACCGCAACGGCAAGCTCAAAAAAGTTAGAGGTACCAATTAAGCAAGCTGGCCCAGCAATATTATGCTTTAATTTCAATAATATAGCAGCAAAATACGCTATCGCAAAAATCCCGTAAGTTTGAATCACCAATGGCACCGCGATTAAGCCAATGGTTTGTGGGTCGGACACGATAACCTTGGCCTGAAACCCAAACAGCAACACCACAGTGGCCAGTAAGCCGACAATCGACCATGGTTTTAATCTTGCCACTAATCGATCCACTCCTGGTGTGCCGCCTTGATGATTAAGCACATAACGCGTGGTCACACCCGCCATTAATGGCAGTAATACATACAGCACCACTGAAATAAGCAAGGTTTCCCATGGCACCTGAATGTCACTCACCCCCAGCAAAAATGCCGAAATAGGCGCAAAGGCAAAAATCATAATCACATCGTTAACCGACACTTGCACTAAGGTGTAATTAGGATCGCCCTTAGTTAATTGCGACCATACAAATACCATTGCCGTACAGGGTGCAACACCTAATAAAATCATCCCTGCGATATATTCTTGTGCCGATGCGGGGTCAACTAAGTCGGCAAACAGCACTTTAAAAAATAACCAACCTAATGCGGCCATGGTAAAAGGTTTAATCAACCAGTTAACGACAATCGTCAGTAATAATCCCTTGGGGTTTTTACCGACATCTTTAATGGCTGAAAAATCAATTTGCACCATCATTGGGTAAATCATTACCCAAATAAACAACGCCACCACAAGGTTAACGTGGGCAACTTCAAGACTCGCAATGGTCTGAAATACTTGTGGTTGCCATAGCCCTAACAGCACTCCGGCAAGCATACTTAAGCCAACCCATACCGATAAAAATCGTTCAAACAAGCCCATTACGATCACTCCTATTTTGCTGAATCAGCGACAAAAACTCACTTTATTAGGCCGGTTTTGCATAATATCTAGTCGTTGTAGATGAGCCATAATCAAGCCAATATTGTTCTCGGTCGTTGCAGCTATTACAGACTTTGCCCATAACGGTAAATTAGGGTTAATTCGATAAAATACCCACTGGCCATTTTTTCGGTCGCTAATAATAGCGGCCTTTTTTAACAACGCTAAATTGCGAGACACCTTAGGTTGGCTGTCCTCATTCAATGCCTCCATCAGCTCGCACACACATAACTCACCATGATAATGAGTCAGCATTAGGCTTTTTAAGCGAATGTCATCGGTTAAGCATTTATAAAATGCGATGGGATCAACATCGGCGAATACCTCGGGAGGTGTTTCATTTGCGCCAATGACGTCTACCTTGGCGGTCACCTCCGCCGTGGTCTTAGCCTTGGCAGTAACGTTGTTTTCCACCAGTAGAAACATCGACAAGCGGTTATTCAGCTCAGCTAAGGTACTTGAAAAGGGTTGATGACCTGCGCGGCTTTTAGGATCGGGAAAATCCCAAGCCAGTTGTTTACCTGCACCAGGAAAACGACGGCATTCTGTATTGGCTTTATCACAAAGGGTAATCACGTAATCAAATGTTTTACCTGCAAACGTTTGTACGTTTTTAGACACTAAACCACCCGTATCAACACCAAAACGCGCTATGGCCTCAATCGCCCTGCTGTCGATATCTTCGGGCTGAGTCCCTGCACTAAACACATCAAATTGATCAGACGCTTTACTTCTTAGCAAAGCTTCTGCCATTTGAGAACGCGCCGAATTGCCGCTACATAGAAACAACACAGTTTTCTTTTTCATTGGTGGCACATCCAATTAAAACACACTGAACATTGTATATATGCTTTTTTACATATACAACCAAGAAAAACAAAAAAGCCTATTCTGTAAATGAATAGGCTTGAATGGTTAACTTAAATGAAGAGGTCGCTTTAGTGCTTATCTAACCAGTTAAGCGCCAGTGGCCATAAGGTTTGCGACTTACTGCTAAAAAACTTCATATGGCCAATGTCTGATAATCCATAATCACTTGGGGTTAAGGTTAAGGTTTGCCCGTTAAGCTTAGGAAACACCGACATCATGTCTGCTACGTTGGCGTTATTGGCAATGTCATCATCAACGGCGTTAACCCACAATGACGGTAAGGTCAGCTCATTGTAATAATGCTGGTGCACGGTTTTACCAAAAGCAGTTTTGACATACCCTTGACCATTGCACCATTGCTGCCATTGTTTGGCGACATCCTTTGGCAATGGCTCTCCCATACCCAGCCACTGAGACTTGGTATGACCAAACATCGCATTACTGAAAGGAATAAAAAAGTTCATAAAAAAATGTGCTTGAATCAGATAAGCCAACTTCATATTTTTTAACTGACCAGAAGAACAGGCAAAATTGAACATTGAACTGATGTCCATCGCATTATGCATTAACCCAATGAGTTGACCACCAGCACTGTGGCCCACCAGATGATAGTTTGTATTCGGAAATACCTCTTTTAAACATTCCAACACCGCAGGCATATCTTTTTCACCCCAACACTGTAACGACGAGGCACTCTTCGCAACTGGCACCGTTGATGATCCACCAATACCCCGGTTATCAAACGTAATAACGCCATAGCCATTGCAGGCAAGGTAGTTAGCAAAATTTCCGTAAAACTGTCTTTTGATCCCAGTAGCAGGCGCCATCAATACCGCACCCTTCACTGTAATAGTTGGCTCATAAATAGTTGCAGCAAGTAACTCACCATCGCTGCACTTAATTGTCATTTGCTTTACATTCTGCTGATTCATCGTTTTTAGTTACGCCAAATGGGTGTTAATGCAAATTATCTATATGCCAAGATATTTTGTACCATGGGGGGTATTAAAACGATAGTTTTAATCTTGTGTTTAAAGTAAATACTCGGCCACACTGGCATGATAGAACATCCATTACCTTTATAAAGAACAAGCCGTTTCCACAGGTGTCTTTCCATCACGGTCGTTTTATGGCTTGTTGTCTAGTGTCGTTACTGTTGAAAAGTCTGAGGTTGAGTCCCTAGCTCCCAAAGGGGCCAATCTTGAAAACTTAACATTGGAAGGCTTAGCGTTAGAAGGATGGCATTCAGAGAATAAGACTGGTTGCCATTTATCTTCTGCAGGGGTTTATTGCTTATGACTATCATCCTTAATATCACTCGACACTCAATATATTCCTTATTGCTGTTTAACAGCGATAAGCCCACCAACATCCCTTGGTGATTTCAGCTCACCGCTTTTACTGATTACTTCACCACTTAAAATCCCCAGACTACTGGTTCTTTTATCATAGTTACAAATCTAAACGGCCAACCCTGCCGCGACACCAGAGCTCCAGGCCCATTGAAAATTAAACCCGCCTAACCAACCACTTACGTCCATTACTTCACCAATAAAATACAATCCTGGGACCTTGTTGGCTTGCATGGTTTTAGATGACAGTTCATTGGAGTCAACACCACCTAAAGTGACTTCTGCGGTGCGGTAACCTTCAGTACCATTCATGATGATTGACCAATGATTTAACTCATTAGCCAGCTTTTCACGCTCACCATGACCGAGTTGGTTTAGGGCTTTATCTAATTGAGACTCTTCAAATAGCGCTTCAACCAAGCGTTTAGGTAACCATTGGCTTACTGTATTACGTAGACTTTGTTTTGGGTGATGTTTTAAGGCAAATTCGATTTTATCTAACGCGCTTTCACCCGGCAACAAGTTGATTGAGATAGCTTCACCTGGCTGCCAATAATTTGAAATTTGTAATACGGCTGGACCTGATAGACCGCGATGAGTAAACAATAAAGCCTCACTAAACTGGGTGCCATCTTGCGCGGTAATGGTTGTTGGCACGGCAATGCCAGATAACGGCTCAAAACGAATTTTTTGATCGCTATGCCAAGTGAACGGTACTAGGCCTGCACTGGTAGGTAACACTTTTAAGCCAAATTGCTCTGCCAACTTATAGCCATAAGGCGTGGCACCCAGCTTTGGCATCGATAAGCCTCCGGTGGCAATAACCAGTGAATCACAGCTTAAATCACCGTTAGAGGTATTTAAATTGAAACCGGCTTCAGTCTTGCTAACCGAGAGTATTTCAGTGCGCAGCTTTACCTTGGCACCTGCCCATTCGCACTCGGTCATCAACATAGTGACGATTTCTTTAGCGGAGTCATTACAAAATAACTGCCCATGGTCACGTTCATGGTATTCAATCCCGTGTCGCTCAACCAGTTCAATAAAGTCGCTTGAGCGATAGCGGGCCAATGCCGATTTCACAAAGTGCGGATTACCACAAATAAACTGCTGCGGCTCAACTTTTTGATTGGTGAAGTTACAACGTCCGCCGCCACTGATCAGAATTTTTTTGCCTGCTTGTTTGGCATTATCCAGCACCAACACATCACGACCTCGATAGCCCGCGGTAGCAGCACACATTAACCCTGCCGCACCGGCGCCGATAATGATTACGTCATGATGTTTCACGTTTTACTCCACACGGTTTAAATGGGTTACTTGGTTCTTAATTGATAACTATTAAATGCAAAAAAGGATGCTATTTTAGCATCCTTTTTACTAGGGTCTGTTAACCTTTATGGCTAACTTAACTACTGTGCCGCACTATTTTTTGAGTGTTTCAGACTTTTTATCTCGGCTGAGTAACACTTTTGACGCTTCAACAGGAGATTTACCTTGGTAAAGCACTTGATAGATTTGCTCAGTAATCGGCATTTCTACCCCTAGGCGTTTGGCTAAGGTAAACACTTCTTTGGTATTACGGTAGCCTTCGACTACTTGACCAATTTCTTGTTGCGCGGTGATCACGTCTTTGCCTTGACCTAAAGCCAAGCCAAAACGACGGTTACGCGACTGATTGTCGGTACAAGTTAACACCAAGTCACCTAGACCCGCCATGCCCATAAAGGTTGATGCATCAGCGCCAAGCGCGACACCTAAACGGCTAAGTTCGACTAAACCACGGGTTATTAATGCCGTACGAGCATTAGCACCAAAGCCAATACCGTCAGACATTCCAGCACCAATCGCAATCACGTTTTTAACCGCGCCGCCTAGTTGTATACCAGTAAAGTCGTCATTGGCGTAAACGCGCAGACGTTCTGGACTGTGGAGTAGCTCAACCAAATCATGAGTAAACTGAGGGCAAGTACCGGCAACCGAAATGGCTGTTGGTAAACCAGCCGCTAATTCTCTCGCAAAGGTTGGACCTGACAATACCGCCAATGGATACTGTTCGCCTAATTGCTCGCGGGCAACATCTTGTAATAAACGACCGGTTTCGGGTTCTAGCCCTTTAGTCGCCCACACAATCCGAGCATCTTCACGCAATAACGGCTTAGCTCGTTTGAGTACATCACCAAATACATGGCTAGGGACTACCACTAAGATATTTTTGCTTGCCGCGAGTGCCTTTCCTAAATCAGCTTCGATGGCTAAACAATCAGGAAACTGAATACCAGACAGAAACTCCTCATTACTGCGCTGCTCAGTTAAGCGCGCCATATGATCGGCTTCATGACCCCAAAGTAATACCTTGTGGCCGTTACTGGCTAAAGAAATAGCAAGGGCGGTGCCATAAGAGCCCGCCCCTAATACCGTGATTTCGGCAGCGTTATTCATAGCTTATGCTGTGACTTCTTCGGCAGAATTTGCTTGTTCTGCTGCAGTTTGACGCTGTTGAACGTACTGAGCAAATAGCGCATCAAAGTTAACTGGAGCAAGGTTTAGTTGTGGGAAAGTACCACGGCCAACTAAATTACCCACTAATTCACGTGCGTATGGGAATAATACGTTAGGGCAGTATGCACCTAAAGAATGAGCAAGTTGTTGCTCAGTTAACCCAACGATGGAGAAAATACCCGCTTGCTGAACTTCACATAAAAATGCGGTGTCTTCGCCGTTTTTAGCCGTAACGGTTAACGATAAAATCACTTCATATGTGTCATCAGACAGCTTGTTGCTGCGAGTATCTAAATCTAATTTTACTTCTGGGTTCCATTCTTTCTGGAAAACAGCTGGGCTGTTTGGCGTTTCAAAAGACAAATCCTTTGTATAAATACGCTGAATGTTGAACTGTGGTGCTTGCGCTTCGTTGTTTGCTACTTCAGCCATAATTTCCTACCTATCGATGTTATTTAGCTTTTCTGTGAAGCTAATTGTGTTGGGCTTGCTCTTAATGTATATAGAATTAATCTAACATTAGTGCTATCCCGTAAAGTTGATCCGGCTCGATAAATGGTAACGAACAAGATCTTGATAATAAACAGTGTTAGCTCATTCCCAAACTTGTTAACACTGAATACCATTAAGCAACAGTATTAACGCTTGCTTTTAACTACGGGTAAATTTGCACCCTTCCATTCGCCCATGCCACCTTTAAGGTTAGACACGTTTTCAAACCCTTGTTTAGTAAGAAGTTGAGCGGCTTGAGAAGATGTAGTACCTGAGTCACATACTAATATAATGGGGTTAGTTTTGAAATTTTCAAGGCTAGTGACTTGATTATTTTTAATTTCTGATAAGGTCACATTAAGCGCATCAACAATATGGCCTTTTTTAAATTCTTCTTTACCTCGCACATCAACGACTCTGGCATCTTGCTTATTCACCATGAGTGTTAGCTCTTGATGACTGACAAGTTTCACTTTTGATATACTTGATTTAATGACACTGAAAACAAGCGTTACAAACAAGCCGACCCAAGCCAAACTTAACATTGGGTTCGCTTTAAAAAATTCCATATATTCTTGCATAATTACTAATTTCTCTGACGATGACTAAGATGAGATGGCCTCGAGTATATCGTTTTGCTCGGCAGTTTTCATTAAAGAAACACCTAAAATAGACGCTTTAAGCCGACTTATTCGTGACTGGTCCCTCGTTATTAGCTGCTTTAGTTATATCTTCAAACCTATATGCCTTTTGCACATTATCAAGAAGTAGTAATATTCATACAATTGAAATTTTATAACACTTCTATTTTCAACTTAAAAGGTACTTGCATGACGACAACAAAACGTCCACTCGCATTACTTATCCTTGATGGCTGGGGTTCCCGTGAAAACACGCAAGATAATGCGATTTTTCATGCCAACACCCCTGTTTTAGATAAGCTCAATGCGCAATATCCTCACAGTCTTATTTCGGGTTCTGGTATTGACGTCGGATTACCCGATGGCCAAATGGGTAACTCTGAAGTAGGCCATATCAATATTGGTTCAGGCCGAATTGTGTATCAAGAACTCACCCGCATCAGTAAAGCGATTGCCGACCATGAGTTTGAGAAAAACCCAGCACTTTGCGATGCGGTAGACAAAGCCATTGCCGCTAACGGTGCCGTTCACATTATGGGGCTTTTGTCTGCCGGTGGCGTTCACAGCCATGAAGAACATATTGAAGCTATGTGCCGTATGGCCGTTGAGCGCGGCGCAACCAAAGTGTACTTACATGCCTTTTTAGATGGCCGAGATACACCTCCGCGCAGCGCTAAAAACAGCTTGCTTCATTTTGACGAGCTATTTGCCTCACTAGGTCATGGCCGCACGGCATCGATTATCGGTCGTTACTTTGCCATGGATCGTGATAACCGTTGGGACCGCGTATCGCAAGCCTACGAATTAATCACCGAAGGCAAAGCCAAGTTCGCTTATGCTTCGGCAGCAGAAGCGCTGGACGCTGCATATGATCGAGATGAAAACGATGAATTTGTTGCTGCATCTGCAATTGTTGATGCTCAAGGCGAAGCAGCTGAGTTAAACGATAACGATTCGCTCATTTTTATGAATTTCCGCGCCGATCGTGCCCGCCAAATTACCCGCTGTTTTGTCAATCCTGATTTTGATGGCTTTGCACGTAATAAAACACCAAAAATCAACTTTGTGATGCTGACTGAATACGCGGCCGATATTAACGCCGCAGTAGCCTATCCATCTGATAATTTGGTGAATACCTTAGGTGAAACCCTGCAAAAGCAGCATAAAACTCAACTGCGCATTTCAGAAACTGAAAAATATGCTCATGTGACCTTCTTTTTCAATGGCGGTAAAGAAGAGCCATTTGAAGGCGAAGATCGCATTTTAATTCAGTCTCCTAAAGTCGCTACCTACGATTTGCAACCTGAGATGAACTCAGCAGAACTGACCGACAAACTGGTCGCGGCTATTGAGTCTGCAAAATATGATGTGATAATTTGTAACTATCCAAATGGTGACATGGTTGGCCATACTGGTAAATTTGATGCTGCCGTTAAAGCCTGTGAAGCGGTTGATGCTTGCATTGGTCGTGTAGTAGAAGCATTAGCCAAAGTGGATGGCGAGTGTTTGATTACCGCCGACCATGGTAACGCAGACCAAATGACCGACCCGATAACAGGTCAACCTCATACGGCCCATACCAGTGAGTTAGTACCGTTTATTTATGTTGGCCGTGACGCCACAATAAAAGACAACGGGCGATTGAGTGATATTGCGCCAACTATGTTAACCTTGATGGGCCAAAGCATCCCAAAAGAAATGAGTGGACGCTGTATTATTGACCTTAAAGAGTAAACATTAACTCGTGATAACTCGTTTATTTGTTAAAGCCAGCATTGTTGCTGGCTTTCTAATCTTTTCATTTGTGGCAACTAGTGCTGATTTGTCTTCACGCCAATCGGCTTTGAAGTCTATTCAAGCACAAATAAACCAACAACAAAATTCGCTCAAAGATACAGCCAAGCAACGCGAAAAGCTTAATTCGTTACTTAAAAGTGATGAACAAGCCATTGCAAAAGCAGCTCAAAAAGTTAATCAATCACAAAACCAATTATCTGCGGTTAACCTAAAAGTTAAAGAATTAGATAAACAACAAGTTAATTTAGCCGAACTGAAACTGAGTCAGCAAGATACCTTATCAAAACAGCTTTCTAGTGCTTATTTGGCTGGTAATCATGATTACACTAAAATGATGCTTAACCAGCAAAATCCGGCTACGGTTGAACGCATGCTGGCGTATTATCAATACCTCAACAATGCCCGTATAAAAGCCATTCAGCAACTAAAGCAAACCAGCATTGATCTTAATAAAATCAAACAACAGCAAGTCACAACGCAACAAAAACTCAATGCTTTAGTGATAGATCAAAAACAACAGGCACAGCAATTAACCAAAGAGCAAAGCCAACGTCAACAAACTCTGACTCAATTGCAACGAACCTTATCCACTAAAGGCGCAAAATTAGAACAACTGCAAATAGAAGAGGCGAGTTTAAAACGCATCGTACAACAAGCTATGATTGCCGCAAAAGCCAATCCAACGATGGATGGATTAGTCAGTCAAAAAGCTAAATTAAAATGGCCAACCAAAGGCCGATTAAGTAAACGCTTTGGTAGCAGCCGCTCAGGACAAATTGTGTGGAAAGGTGCAGTACTTGCTGCACCAGAAGGACAAGATATTCATGCTGTGGCGTCAGGGAAAGTGATTTATGCCGACTGGTTACGTGGTTTTGGTATGGTGCTCGTCATTGATCACGGTAAGGGCTATATGAGCCTCTACGGTCACGCCCAAACACTATTAAGACAACCTGGTGATATGGTAAAAAGCGGCGAGTCTATTGCGCTCGTGGGTCGATCTGGGGGGCAAAGTGAGCCAGGATTATATTTCGAAATCCGTAATAAAGGTAAGGCCGTTGATCCTGCCTATTATTGTCGTTAGCCGCTCAAACACTCGGCATTGATATTCCATGATGTAATGCATTGGTTTAGCGCATTATTGAACACCGGCGAACACTGTCCCCAATATGGCGATAAACAGCCCTTGTAATTAGTACGGTATCAATAGAGATATTCATGACTATAATCAATCTGTTATGCTGATATTCTGCTATACTGATATGAATAATAACTCACAACTAGATAAGCTAAACTTGTGCGCAATCGACTCCTAATCCTATTCTGCCTATGCAGCATCATGCCTGCTACCGCCGCTAAATTAGCCATCATCATTGATGATATTGGTTATCGCCTAACTGACGAAGCCACATTGTCATTACCTAATGCCATCACTTTGTCGGTATTACCCCACACTCCGTTAGGACAAAAACTCGCGCAAGATGGTTTCGATAAAGGTCATGAGATTATGCTGCACCTCCCCATGCAAGCCTTAAATGGTAAAGCACTTGGACCTGGAGGGTTAACAAATGACATGACTGAGGTGCAAATTAAACAGAAATTACAAAGAGCATTCGCTAACATCCCATTTGCTAAAGGGGCGAATAATCATATGGGTAGTTTACTCACTCAGATGGATGAGCCGATGCTATGGGTAATGCAAAGCCTCAAACAGCAACAATTGTTTTTTGTCGATAGTTTTACTACTAAATACACCAAAGCGGGTAGCAAAGCCTTACAACTTGGCGTACCAGTACTAAGAAGGCATGTTTTTTTAGACAACAATATTGATGATCGAGCTCTTGAAAAGCAGTTCCAACAGATAATTAAGCGATCAAAGCAACAGGGTCAGCTCGTCGCTATTGCACATCCTTACCCTGAAACCATTCGATTTTTAAACGCTAATTTGGCTCGTTTAAAAGACAATGGCATCACATTAGTGCCCACATCTCAATTATTTGATGACGTGAATGTCGCGACAACAAGCCAGCCTAATCCATCTGCAACACTGAAATAGATAAGTCCGGTAATGTAGACAAAATCTCTGCTTTGTTCGATATAATATCGGCTAAAGTATATTGATCAAGTACAGCCAAATAGGCGGTAACCGCTTGGCCTAAGACTCCTTTTAATCGACATATTGGCGTAAATCGGCAATATGGTAATTCACAATTGATGGGCGATAATGAATGTTCTAAATCGCGAACCAATTGACCGATTAGTACCTCATCCGCGGTTTTTGCCAATCTAAAGCCACCGCTTTTACCTCTGACAGTTTGTAAATATCCCAGCTTTCCCAATTGATGGATAATCTTAGCTACATGGTTTGAAGAAAGATCAAACACACTGGTCACTTCTGCAATTCGAAATAAACTTTCGCGTTCAGGTTGTACCGCAAGATACATTAAAATGCGAATACCAAAATCTGTATATCGAGTTAGTTGCATGATCTAAAATATCCAAGGTAAATAAAACGGGCAGATTAGCATGTTGAAGACTCTAAATCAGTGATCAACCATAAAGCTTGTTCATTTTTGGTGCCACACACATCAATACTTGCACTAAACTCGGCACATACAACTGGACGATGTGGCTGACCGAAGATCATACACAGATTATCATCATTTAATTGAATACAACGCACCCCAGCAGGTTTACCATTTGGCATACCCGGTATTGCACTAGTAATAGAAGGCGCAATACAGCAAGCACCGCAACCTAGACGACAATTCACACTACTCTCCACGATTTCAAAACAGTTATACCTTCACTTAAACACGTTAAACAGCCATATGGAAAAACAAGCTTAATTTGCAGCAATGCTGCAGATGTTATATCGCCAATAGCAGGCCTTTTCACTCGCTTATTGGCCATTATAACATTTGGATCACTCATCACGCTTCGATAGTCTACAACGAGGTTATCATAACGGTATTCAATAGCGACTAGCAGTGGGTTTAATCTCTATATTAGATCACATTTACATCGTTTAAGCATTAATACAATCAGCCATGATGATACAGTAACCACACATTCAAATAAGGAAATCACCCATGAAACGTCCCGTTATACTTGATTGCGACCCAGGTCATGATGATGCCATTTCACTTATCTTAGCACTCAGTTCTTCTGAGCTTGATGTCTTAGCGGTAACAACCAGTGCAGGTAATCAAACACCAGATAAAACCCTAAATAATGCATTACGAGTATTAACATTGCTCGGGCGTCACGATATTCCGGTAGCCGGTGGCGCACCGAAGCCATTAGCAAGAGAACTGATCATTGCTGATAATGTACATGGAGAAAGCGGCCTTGATGGGCCCAAATTGCCAGATCCAGCCTTTGCGCCTGTAGAACATACAGCCATTGAACTAATGGCCGATAAAGTTGGCAACAGCAAACAACCCGTCACTCTTGTCCCTACAGGGCCACTGACTAATATTGCTTTATTTTTGGCTGCTCACCCTGAACTGCATCACAACATCGACAGCATAGTGCTAATGGGCGGCGCAGCAGGTGAAGGCAATTGGACTCCAGCGGCTGAATTCAATATTTTTGTCGACCCAGAAGCGGCTGACATGGTGTTCAAATCAAGCATACCTATTGTGATGTGCGGCTTAGATGTGACTCATAAAGCACAAATCATGGATGAAGATATTGAGCGTATTAGAGCAATTAATAACCCTATCGCTCTATGTGTCGCAGAATTACTCGACTTCTTTATGATTTATCATCGAGATCCAAAGTGGGGCTTCACCGGTGCACCACTACACGACCCTTGCACTATCGCATGGTTACTCAATCCATCACTATTTACCGCTGTCGATTGCTGGGTTGGCGTTGAGACGAAAGGGGAGTATACACAGGGTATGACCGTGGTTGATCGTTATCAATTAACCGCTAAACCTCACAATGCTAAAGTATTGTTCGATATTAACCGAACCGGTTTTGTCGACTTCATTGTTGAACGATTAAACGATTACTAGCAAATCAATGCCATGCAGAATCACTTAATTCTGCATGGGTTATAAGGAAATACATGAGCACTTTACTGGTTGTCGGCAGTGCCAACGCCGATCATGTCCTAACATTCAACGAATTACCCCAAGCAGGACAGACCTTAATTAGTCAGCAATATCGACTTGAACTAGGTGGAAAAGGGGCAAACCAAGCTGTTGCGGCTGCCCGATTAAGTAATACTGGCCAGAACGTATGTTTTATCAGTGCTCTGGGTGACGACAGCAACGCAGCAACAATGCGTAAAACCTGGGCCGCCGATGGGATTGACCTAATTGGTTGTTATGAAATAGCCAATGAGAGTACTGGCACAGCGGTGATTTTTGTTAACCAGCAGGGCGAGAACTGTATTGGAGTTGTGCCTGGCGCCAATGCCTATTTGTCTGCACAACATCTTCAGCAACAACAGGCATTATTTACCCAAGCTAATTTCTTGCTGGTTCAAGTAGAAACTTCGTTAGACAGTGTTCATCACGCATTAACATTAGCCAAACAACATCACTGCACAACTATCCTTAACCCAGCACCAGCGGCAAAACTGAGTAGCGATTTATTGTGTTTAATAGATATCATTACCCCCAATGAGACTGAGGCTTTCGCATTAACGGGAATTGATGTTATCGATCAACAAAGTGCAGCAAAAGCGGCAGAAAGTCTTCACAGGCAAGGGATTAATATTGTCATTATTACTCTAGGCAGTAAAGGTGCTTATGTCAGTGAAAAAGGCCAAGGGCGAATAATTCCAGCGCCCACAGTCAGCGCAATAGATACCGTAGCAGCCGGAGACACATTTAATGGCGCACTGATGGTAGCATTAGATGAAGGAAAAACCTTAAACGAGGCGGTCAAATTTGCCAATAAAGCATCTTCTCTCGCAGTCACTCGCCACGGAGCGCAAAGCAGCATTCCTTATCGAAACGAATTAGCTTAACCAGTAGTAAAAGTAATCCGGGTACGTTTTACTTCACTAAATCACATGAACGAAAAAGGCCTTTGCAGTAATGCAAAGGCCTTTTTCGTAAGTTTGCGGGCGAATATTACGGCTGCAATAAGATAAAGGACGAGAAGCATGGGAGCCGACGGGACTATTAGCACAAGACTATTAGCACAAGACTATTAACACGAGATTGTTTTGCGCAGATTGAGTTGAGAGTGACCCCATGTAACGTCTACCGCGTTGTGTTTTTAGGGAGTCTACAATCCCCATGTATGGGGTGAATGATCGCTCTATGACTGGTATTTCACCAAATTTCAGATACAAAAAAGCCTCGTCATATGACGAGGCTTAGATGTAATTGGCGGAGTGGACGGGACTCGAACCCGCGACCCCCGGCGTGACAGGCCGGTATTCTAACCAACTGAACTACCACTCCTTTAGCAAATTGCTTACGCACGATGCTAAATGCTTTTTAAGTCGCTAGTGTGTCAGCACAAGGAGACTTGCTTTTTCAAGCTACTCTTTCGAGTAAATTAGGCGCCTGGAAATGACCTACTCTCGCATGGGGAGACCCCAAACTACCATCGGCGCGATTGCGTTTCACTTCTGAGTTCGGAATGGGATCAGGTGGTGCCACAATGCTATGGTTTCCAGACAAATTTGCATATCTACCGCCTTTAAGGCCGTAAATAATAATTCGGAAAGCTGATTTTTTTGAGTCTGCAAAACACTGTTTAAGCGCTCTATTCTAACACTAAGGTGTATGACCTCCATGGAAGGAGGAAATACTTCAAAACGTCTGGAACGTTTTAAGTAAAACCCATCTGGGTTGTATGGTTAAGCCTCACGGGTCATTAGTACAAGTTAGCTCAACGCCTCACAACGCTTA